>NZ_DATHFX010000309.1:0-3548 GCF_035317885.1 Pinirhizobacter sp. | reverse complement strand
GACCAACCAGTGGAAAGGGGAGGCCGCCGGGGAGGGGATGCTCGCGACCGCCCGTCAGTGGCCAGCCGATTTGCTGGTGCTGGGTGCTTTTGGCAAGGCCCTGTGGCAGGAGGAATGGTTTGGGGGCACGAGCCGACACGTTCTGGCCTGCGCCGACCTGCCGATCCTGATCGCCCACTAGCAACCCACCAGCGGAAAACACCTTCTTACAACCTGGCCTGTCTCAGACACACCTGCGTGCGCGGATGGCGATCGCGCGGTTGTGCCATAACGAGAAAGACCAGCCATGCCCAGCATGCCATTCACCCGCCGGATTGTGCAGATCACACTGCTGAAGTATGCAATCGTCCATTGACCCAACCAGACCCACGAGTGCGCCGTCCTCGTGCCACAGAACGAGTTCAAGCTTTATTCGATCCTGGCGACAGGTGAAAAGCAATACAGTTTCACCGCGGGTGACCAGATCGCCCGGTTTGCCACGTCGCACGGCAAACTTCTGCGCTGGCATAACCTGATCTGGATGAACGACGAGGTCGCGCCTCAGACACCTTTCGATCCAGATCGGTGGCACGTGTTCCTGGAAGGCGCGGCGGCTACGGGCTTGTCCATGGCTGTGACGGAGTTTGATTTAAACGACCAGCTTGCACCTGGTACGCCGGAGCAGCGAGTATGACGACACATACCGTCCTAAGCTTCTTCGCAAATCGATTGCCCGGGCGTTGAAGGAAGCGCCGGTTCGCACATAGCATTATTTCGGTGTGAGGCGGAACAGACCACCGGGTTCAGCGTCGCGAACGCGCTTCCAGCAGCTATCGAATACTGCTGATGGTTTTGCCCTGCACCAGCGTACCGACCACGGCCCCGGTCGCTTGATTGATTCCGAGCAGTCGTATAATCACCGCATCGCCCAGAATCGGTCCATTTGAACCATAGGGGCGAGGGACAATCGCATCGACACCGCATTCAAGCCGGGCACGCCATCCACTGCCGGCGGGTGTCATCGAAGTCAGCACCGCAGGGTAGATTTGGCCCACGACCAGCTCGGAGGGAATGGATTGTTTAATGGGGGCGGCCCGGTTTCATTGAATTGACCCGTAAGTATGCGCCAACTAGAAATGCCACGCCCAGCTGTTCAAGGTGAGGAGGTGCAGGTCGTGAATCCCGAACCCAAGGAAAGATTCAAGTTGTTGAATTTGCAAGGCCATTGCGTATGGCGCACCGCCAATGACGTGCTGACTTGTAGAATTATTTCGGCGTGAGGCGGTACAAGCCACCGGGTTCAGCGTCTTACAGTAGCCAGAGCGAACCATCCGGCGCCTCTTCGATATCCCGGATGCGTTTGCCGAGGCTCCAGCGCCCGACCGCGGTGGCGCCGCCCTTGCGGTCAACGGTGACGCGAATGATGCCCATGCTGATAAGGCCGCTGATCAAGGCGCTGCCTTTCCACGTCGGGAACATGCTGCCCTTGTAGAACATAAGGTTGCCTGGCGCGATCACCGGCACCCAATACATCACGGGCTTGGCGAGATCGGGCCGCGTATCGGGGGAGGGGATGGGCACGCCGTTATAGTTCATGCCATACGAAACCAGCGGCCAGCCGTAATTCTTGCCACGCTGGATCAGGTTCAGTTCGTCGCCGCCGCGAGGGCCGTGCTCAAGTTCCCACAGTCGACCATCAGGAGCGAAGGCGAGGCCATAAGGTGTGCGATGGCCGGTGGTCCAGGTTTCGGACGGCGTAAGGTTGGGTCCGGGGAACGTATAGGTGCTGACCACCGGTGCGGATTTGGCGGCCTCCGTATCGGTGGCCGGGTCGATCAGCGAAATGGTATGAGCACCGACTTTTTTTGCCCATGGATTGCCCGGTGCGGGTTTGCCGTCCAGTGTCAGCCGCAGGATCTTGCCCTCCGGTTGATCGGGATCCTGCGCGGGTGTGAAGCGCTGGCGGTCGCCCACGGTGAGGAAGAGGTACTTGCCGTCCGGTGAGAAGGCGATCTGGGCGCCGGCCTGGCCGCCCTTGCCCGTGGGCATCTGGCTCCAAAGTACCTGGAAGCCGTCCAGCCGGGCCTGATTGCCATCCAGCACGAGTTGACCTCGACCCATGACCAGGCCGCCGCCGTAGTCACCGGGTGCGACATATGTGAGGTACACATTGTGGTCGCGGGCGTAATGGGGCGAAAGGAAGACGCCCAGCATGCCGTTCTGACCTTCGACATAGCTGGGCGGCACGCCCTTGATCTCGGTCTTGGCGCCCTGGGGAGTCACCAGATCCAACTTGCCGACCTTCTCGGTCACCAGCATGCGGCCATCCGGCAGGAAAGCTATGCGCCAAGGCAGATCGAAGCTAGCTACCTTCGTGATGTTGAAGGGGAGGTCGGGATCGGGTTTCTGGTCGCCTGCATTGGTCTGTGCATGGGCGGCGGTTGTCAGTAGTGCCCCAAGCAAGAACCCGTTGGCCAGCTTCTTCATTTTGCGTATTTCCCTGCGTCCCAGTGACCGGAAGATTTTAGCGTTCTGAACGCCGTTTGGGTGTGATGGTTTTTTTAAGAAACGAATCGGGCGGATGAACGATTCCCGCACAGGTTTGCTCATGTGTACAGCGTACGCATATAAGCGTACGCTGTACACATGAGCAAAGACCGCATCTTCGATGCCGCGAGGGCCATTCTCGACCGCGAGGGGATTGAGGGCCTTTCGGTGCGCAAAGTCGCCACACGCGCCGGCGTCTCGCCCATGGCGATGTATCGGCACTTCGCTGACAAAGACGCCCTCTTGAACGCGCTGATGGATGACGGCCTCGCTGCCTGGGAGAAGATCGTCCGCGCCATCCGGGCCGAAGATCCCATGAAGTGGCTAGAGACTTCGATCGAGGCTTTCCTCAATTTTGCGCTCAATCAACCGCATAGGTTCGACGCCGCCTTCTTCCTTCCGGCCTCCGAGGCACGGCGCTATCCCGATGACTTCGTAGCGGGCCGTTCTCCGGTCATAGCGATGTTCATGATCAGGATCGATCAGGCTAAAGCGGACGGGCGCCTCGGCGGCACGCCGGCGATTGATGTCGCGTTGGCGCTCGCGAGCATGGCGCAAGGGCTGGTCTCCATGCAGCGCGCCAACCGATTTGCCAGCGACAAGCAGTTCCGGACGCTCTTTCGCGCCCAGCTCCACCATTGTCTTCAATCCTTTTCCGCCTCCGGGAGAACTCGATGAGTGCCATCGCAAAAGTCGCGGCCGCGATGCTAGCCGCCACCGTCGCTCTATCGGGGCAAGCCATTGCCAAGCCGCTGGCTATCGTCAATGCCCATATCTATCCGTCGCCCAACGCTCCGGAGATACGTGACGGTGTAGTGCTTGTGCAGGACGGCAAGATCGTCAAAGTCGGCACCCGGTCAAAGGTTTCCGTTCCCAAGGCAGCTCGCGTGATTGACGCGCACGGCGCTGTCCTCACGGCCGGGTTCTGGAACAGCCACGTTCATATCATGCCCTTGGATCTTATGAGCGCGAAGACAGCCAAGGCGGAGGCGCTCGAAGGCAGCATCCAGGCGATGTTGACG
>NZ_DATHFX010000308.1:0-4955 GCF_035317885.1 Pinirhizobacter sp. | reverse complement strand
ATCCCGGCTACGGTTTCCTGTCCGAGCGCGCCGACTTCGCCGAGCAGGTGGAACAGTCCGGCTTCGTCTTCATCGGCCCCACTGCCAACGTCATCCGCATGATGGGTGACAAGGTGGAAGCCATCCGTGCGATGAAGGACGCTGGTGTCCCCTGCGTGCCCGGTTCCGGCGGCCCGCTGGGTGAAGACCCGGCCGCCAACGTCAAGATCGCCCGCGAAATCGGCTATCCCGTGATCATCAAGGCTTCCGGCGGCGGTGGCGGACGCGGTATGCGCGTGGTTCGCACCGAAGCGCACCTGGCCAATGCCGTCACCATGACCAAGGCTGAGGCCAAGGCCGCGTTCGGCAACGAACAGGTGTACATGGAAAAATTCCTGGAGAATCCACGCCACGTGGAGATCCAGGTGATGGCCGACGGCCAGGGCAATGCCGTCCACCTGGGCGAGCGCGACTGCTCCATGCAGCGACGCCACCAGAAGGTGGTGGAAGAAGCCCCCGCGCCGGGCATCACGCCTGAAGAGCGCGCACGCATTGGCAAGGTCTGCACCGACGCCTGCGTCCGCATCGGTTACCGCGGTGCCGGCACCTTCGAGTTCCTCTACGAGGGCGGGAAGTTCTACTTCATCGAGATGAACACGCGCATTCAGGTGGAGCACCCCGTCACCGAGATGATCACCGGCATCGATCTGGTGCGTGAGCAGTTGCTGATCGCCGGCGGCGAAAAGCTTTCGATCCGCCAGGAAGACGTGGTGATCAAGGGCCATGCCATCGAGTGCCGCATCAACGCCGAAGACCCCGACACCTTCATGCCTTCGCCGGGCACGGTGAAACGCTTCGAGGCACCGGGCGGCCCCGGCGTGCGCGTGGACACGCACCTGTACGACGGCTACCGCATCCCGCCCAACTACGATTCGATGATCGGCAAGCTGATCGTGCACGGCCCCGACCGTGACACCGCCATCGCCCGCATGCGCATCGCGCTGCTGGAGACGGTGATCGAAGGCGTCAAGTGCAACGTGCCGCTGCAGCAGCGCATCATGGCCGACAAGGGCTTCCAGGCCGGCGGGCAGAATATTCATTACCTCGAGAAGCGGATGGCGGAACAGAAAGAGGCGGCGGCGGGAACGCAGTAATGCCGTGGCTTGAGCTTTCCCTCACCATCACCTCGACCCAGCAGCCGGCCACCGAGGAAGCGCTCGACGATATCGGGGCGCTTTCGGTGACGCTGCAGGATGCCGACGCCGAAACACCTGATGAGCAGGCTATTTTCGAGCCCGGCGTCGGCGAACTGCCGCTGTGGCCGACGATCACCCTGCTTGCGCTGTTCGACGCCGATGTCGATCGTCGCGGCCTTTTGGCCGCGCTGGCCGATCGCCTGCCCTGGCTCGACACAGACATACTCGATTTCCGCGTGGTCGAGGACCAGGACTGGGAACGGGCCTGGATGGACCAGTTCAAGCCCATGCAGTTCGGCCGGAGGTTGTGGATCTACCCGTGGAACATCGAACCGCCCAAGGGCGGCGATGAAGTGGTGGTTCGCCTTGATCCGGGCCTGGCTTTCGGTACCGGTACCCACCCGACGACGGCGCTATGCCTGGAGTGGCTCGATGGCCTGGACCTGCATGGCCTGACGGTACTTGATTACGGTTGCGGCTCCGGCGTGCTGGCGCTGGCGGCGCTGAAGCTGGGCGCGGCGCACGCGGTGGGCATCGACAACGATCCCCAGGCGCTGACGGCTTCGCTGGACAACGCTCAACGCAACGACGTAGCCGATCGGCTCGAAGTGCACTTGCCCGGCGCCGGTAACGTGCCGCCTGCCGACGTGCTGGTGGCCAATATCCTGGCAGGCCCCCTCGATGAACTGGCACCCGCGTTCGCCGCCAGCATCAAGCCCGGCTCGCCGTTTGCCATGTCAGGCATCCTGGCCGGCCAGCACGAGGAACTGCTTGCCCGTTACGGCGAATGGTTCGACGACCTGGCCGTAGCCATCCGCGAGGATTGGGTCCGCGTCAGCGGCACGCGTCGCAGCTAGACTTAACCCATGTACACCCAGTGCCCCGACTGCCTCACCGTCTATGCGCTGCAGGCAGCGGCGCTGGTCCCGGCCTGCGGCTGCGTGCGTTGCGCCCACTGCAACAATGTCTTCCAGGCACTGGGCACGCTGTCGGAAATGCTGCCACCCGAACCCTTCCGCAGGCTCGACGAGCACGCCCTGGACCAGGAGCCTACCCTGCTCGACCAGGCGGTGTTCCGACCACCGGCGGAGCTCGTGGCCGAGGTTGCGCCAGGCCAGGAAGATTTCTCCCAGCTGACGTTTGCACCGCGCTTTGCACGTGATAAGCGCAAGCCGCGCAGGCCGCGCCATTGGTGGGGATGGACGGCCATCTGCACGGTATTGCTGTTGGGCTTGGCCGGCCAGCTCGGCTGGGCCAAGCGCGAGGCCCTGGTGGCCGACCCCACCATCGGCCCGATGCTTGCCTCGGCCTGCCATGCCATGGGCTGCCCGTTGCCACTGGTGCAAGACACGACCCAACTTAAACTGCTGGCCCGCGAGGTCACCGCGCATCCGAAAATTCCCGGCGCCTTGCTGATCACCGCGCACGTACGCAACGACGCCTCGTTCGCGCAGCCCTATCCGGTGGTAAGCATCACCTTAAGTGATGCCGACGGCAAGCGCCTGGCCATGCGCCGCTTCCGTCCTGAAGAATATGTCGGCGACGCCGCCACGGTGGCGCGCGGGCTCAAGGCCGCATCGGACTCGGTCATGGTGTTCGAAGTGCAAGACCCGGGCCAGAACGCGGTGAACTTCGAGTTCGCCTTCGAGTGACAGGCCAGTTGGCCGGTCTAGGAACTTTTCTTTTTCGCAAGCCTTAAAATCGTCGACGGACACAGGTATAGTCGATCCCTCGTGATCGATCGGCCGGCCATTCGAGCCTGGGCACCGCGGTCGTAACATTCCATGCAAAACCTGCAGGGCCAAGGCTGCCCCTGCGCTGTTCCGTGAGGGGATCGACGTGCACGCTGTCCGACTGACCGACGTTGAAGTGGCGAATGAACCGTCCATGCAGAGCGCCCTCAGTGAATGTGTCAGCCGTACCGTGCGTCGCTATCTGAAGGACATTGGTGACACGCATTGCGATGAAGGCCTGCATGCGCTGGTGATCCGCGAGGTCGAAGGGCCGTTGCTGCGCGAAGTGCTCGCCTTCCACGAGGGCAACCAGAGCCGCGCGGCTGCCGCGCTGGGCATCAATCGCGCCACGCTGCGCAAGAAGCTGACAGCCCACGGCCTGATCTGACCTCGACCAACGCCGTCGGCGTGATGACAGGCGGAACGGTTTGATCGGGGCCAGCCCGTGGGGCCGGGGCGTCGGGGGTCGTTTTCGTCACTAAGTCCTCGTCGGGCTTTGCCCTCCTGCGGAAGCGTTCCGAAAACGACCCCCGACGCCCCGGACGCTATAATGATGGGTCCCCTGCCTGGATTCCGGTCATGCCTACGCCCGATCTCGTCCCCGTCCGCCGCGCGCTGCTGAGCGTCTCCGATAAGCTGGGACTCATCGAACTGGCCAGGCGCCTGGCCGACAAGGGCGTGGAGCTCCTTTCCACTGGCGGATCGGCCAAGGCGCTGCGAGAGGCTGGCATCCCGGTGACCGAGGCCAGCGATGTCACCGGTTTTCCCGAGATCATGGACGGCCGCGTCAAGACGCTGCATCCGGCCGTCCACGGCGGCCTGTTGGGGCGTCGCGGCGTCGACGACGAGGTCATGCAAACCCACGGCATCGCGCCGATCGACCTGCTGGTGCTGAACCTCTACCCGTTTGAAAAGACCGTCGCCGCACCCGGTTGCACACTCGAAGATGCCGTGGAGAACATCGACATCGGTGGCCCCGCCATGCTGCGCGCGGCGGCAAAAAACTGGAACGACGTAGCCGTACTCACCGATCCGGCACAGTATGACAACGCGCTTACGCAGATCGAGACCCAAGGCGGTCTCGACCGGGCGACCCGCTTTGCGCTGTCGGTGGCGGCGTTCAATCGGGTGGCCGCCTACGACGCGGCCATCAGCAACTATCTTTCCGCCGTGCAACTCAATGACACGCAGACCGCCGTGGCCGGTGTCGACGCCTTCCCGGCGCAGGCCAACCAATCGTTCATCAAGGTGATGGGCCTGCGCTATGGCGAGAACCCGCACCAGCAGGCGGCTTTCTACCAGGACGCTGCGCCTGCCGCCGGAACCCTTGCCACGTTCCGTCAGTTGCAGGGCAAGGAACTGTCCTATAACAACATCGCCGACGCCGACGCCGCATGGGAATGTGTGCGCCAGTTCGACCTGCCCGCCTGTGTGATCGTCAAGCATGCCAACCCCTGCGGCGTGGCTGTAGCTGCCGAGCCCCTGGCCGCTTACGAACTGGCGTATGCCACCGATCCCACCTCGGCATTCGGCGGCATCATCGCCTTCAACCGGCCGGTGGACCATGCCACCGCGCAAGCCATCGTCAGCCGCCAGTTCGTCGAGGTACTTATCGCGCCGTCATTCAGCCCTGAGGCCCTGGCGGCAACGGCGGCCAAGGCCAATGTGCGCGTGCTGGAAATCCCCGGCGGCGACGGCCGCAATACCTTCGACTTCAAGCGTATCGGCGGCGGCCTGCTGGTGCAGACGGCGGACAACCACACGGTCAACCGCTCGGAGCTGAAGGCGGTAAGCAAGCGCACGCCCGACCCGAAGGAACTGGACGACCTCTACTTCGCCTGGACCGTGGCCAAGTACGTGAAATCCAACGCCATCGTGTATGCCCGCGACGGCCGCACCATCGGTGTGGGCGCCGGCCAGATGAGCCGCGTGGTCTCGGCGAAGATCGCCGGCCTCAAGGCCGAGGAGGCGGGCCTTACCGTACCGGGTAGCGCCATGGCCTCAGACGCCTTCTTCCCCTTCCGCGATGGCATCGACGCCGCGGCCG
>NZ_DATHFX010000307.1:0-24022 GCF_035317885.1 Pinirhizobacter sp. | reverse complement strand
TGAGGCCTTCGCGCAACGCGTACCGCGTCAGCTGCGCAATGCCGTGAATGCCGAGCTTTGCCATGATGTGTTCGCGCTGCGTGCCCACCGTCTTGACGCTGACATGCAGTCGCTCGGCGATGTCCCGCGCACTGAGGCCCTCGGCGAACAACTGGGTGATCTCTCGTTCCCGAGGGCTCAGCGCCTCGGGCCCGGCAAACGACGGGCTTTGATGGCGGCGCATGCCGTCAACCAGCAGGTGGGCAATATCGGGGCTGATGAAATAGCGCGAGCGCATCACGCTGTCGATCGCCTCACGCAATGCGTCGAAGCCGTCGCGTTTGAGCACGTATCCATGCGTACCGGCGTCGAAGGCCGCGCGGACCCACCGCGCATCGTCGTAGCGGGACAGGCACAGTAGCCGCGTGTTCGGGCAACGTGGCGCGATGCGGCGTATGGCTTCCAGGCCGCTCAGGCCGCGCATGGCGCAATCGAAGACGATCAGGCCAGGTTGGCAGCGCAACGCTGCCCGCACGCAGTCTCGCCCGTCACCCGTACTGCCGATCACCTCGTAGCGGGACAAACCAGCCAGCAACGACGCCACGCCCTCTCGAAGCAACGCCTGCTCGTCGGCAAGTAGCACGGTTACCGGCATCACCGCTTGGCCTCGTGTATCGGCGCCGAGCGTACACAACGTAAAACACCGCCACGAGGGGCGGTGGTGTGGCCATGCAACGACATCGTCAACACCCTGTTTGAACCGATAGTCCCAGCTACCAAGCCGGTTGGATCGCCGGAAGGTGCCAGCACCGTACGCTGGGGTATCCCATCGGCCGTATCAGCCAAAAACTGATTCTTCGGTTCAACCGGCTAAACAGTGACCGGCTTCCGGGGACAACGAATACGCATTTTCTTGCATATCAATACAGGGGAGTCGGGGAGTGCCTTAAGCTTGCAGTGCATTGCGGGCTGCCTTGGTGGCCGCCAGCACTATTCACAACAAAGGGGGGACTCACATGTTGTCAGGCACCGTCAAACCTGCGCCGCTGAAGCGGCTCCCACATCGTGCCCTGGGCCTGGCCATGCTGTTGGGCCTGCTGCCCGCCGTGGCCCTCGCGGCACCTCCGCAAGGTGAATGGCAGGGAGTGATCCACCAAGCGAACAACGATGTTGCCGTCGATGTGAGTTTCAACGCCCAGGGCGCACGCCTTCATTTCTCTGAGCCGTTTGCATGCGCGGTGCCGGCCAAGTTCCTGAAGATCAACGGCACGGCGACCGTCTACCGTTTTGCCGTGTCCACGAATGGCGGCCGATTCTGCGACGGACTCACCGGCCAAAACCTTACGCTGACGCCGGCTTCCAATGCTCAGCTGAAGGTAGCCTTTGAAGCGGGCGGGAAAACATGGGGCGGGGAGCTCAGTTCACGGACGCACTGAATGGGTCGGAAGTTGATCGAGCCCAGCGACACCACTACGCCCGGCTGACGCCCTCCAAGGTGACGTGCAAAAAAGAAGGGCGGACAGGTTACTGTCCGCCCTTCGGCTATCTGCTTACCTTGTAGATGAACTTCAGTTGTTGCTGATCCGGTACATGGCGATCGCGTGTGCCGGCAGGTTGACCTTGATGGAGCCGTCTCCGCTGGCGTCCGTGTGCTGCCAGAGGTCGCGCACCTTGTACTTGGCGGAAGCCTTCAGGCCAATTTCGCTGGCTGCCACGCTGGCGTCCACCGCGGCATCGGTTTCGTTGAACACCGCTACTGCGCGGCTGCCGTCCTTCATGGGCTTGACGATCACATGGATGCCATTGGCGTCGCGCACCTGCTTGCCCTGCACGCCCAGGGGATCCTGGTCCACCGCGATCACTTCCTTGTTCAAGAGGATCTGCAGTGCATCGGGTTTGATCTTGCGAAGGTCCGTGCCCACCAGGAGTGGCGAGGCCATGATCGCCCAAAGGCTGAAGTGGCTTTGGTACTCCACATCCGTCATGCCGCCATTGCCCACTTCCAGCATGTCCGGATCGTTCCAGTGGCCCAGCGAGGCGTACTTGTCCAGCACCACGTTCTGCTTGAAGATTTTCAGCATCGACGCATAGGTATCAGTGATGTCGCCGGTGGTGCGCCAGGACTGCGCCGATACCGGCGGCTTGCCTGCCCACAGCCAGGGCTTGTTCTCGCCCCATTCGCACATGCTGAAGAAGATCGGCCGGTTGGTGGCGCGCAAGGCTTCGGCCATGGCCGTGTAGCGCTTGTGAGCATCGATTTTCTGGTTGTTGCAGTTGTCGTACTTCAGGTAATCCACGTCCCAGGATGCGAACGTCGCGGCATCCTGTTTCTCGTGGCCCAGGCCACCGGGGAAGCCACGGTTCTCCTGCAACGGCTCACAGGTGGATGTGCCCGCGCTCGAATACAGGCCGAACTTCAGGCCGTGCTCGTGGACGTAAGCGGCCAGCGCCTTGATCCCGCCTGGAAAGCGCTTCGGATTGGGATGCAACGCGCCGTCCTTGTCACGCTGCCAGTTGGCCCAGCAGTCATCCACGTTGACATAGGTGTAGCCGGCGTCCTTCAACCCCAGGCTAACGACCTTGTCGGCGACGCCGCGGATCATCGCTTCGTCGAACTCATCGCGGCAATGCGTGGAGTTCCAGTTGTTGAAGCCCATTTGCGGCAAGGGCCCACTAGCGGCACCCGCAGCGGCGGCACCGGCTGAAAGAGCGGAAACAACAGCGAACGAGACAGCAGTGCGCAGCCAGCCGGCGCGGCGATGGTTCTTAAGCTTCATGTTCAAGGGACCTTTATGCTGGTTGTTCCAAGGATCGGGTGCTTCAACGTGTTCAGTACGGGCTGGCCTTCCACGAGCAAATCCAGCACCACAAGTTCATTGCCACTGGGCTTGAGCCAGGCACCGGGCACATAGAGGGTACGCTGCGGGCCGATGCTCCAGGTGCGCCCCAGCGGACGGCCATTGAGCCAGACCATGCCCTTGCCCAGGCCCTTGGTATCAAGGAAGGTGTCCGCCGATGCACTACCCGAGACCGGCGCGTCGAAACTGCCGCGGTAGAAGCATGGTGCGTGACTGCAAGGCGCGTGGGCGAACTTCAAGGCGTCGTTGTTGGTAAACGGCAGGGAGTAAATCTGCCAGTCGGACAGCGCCTGCCCTTGCACGCTTACCGAACCCAGGATGCCCTTGCGCTCGGTGCGCACGTGCTCGCCAAAATTGATGCGCCCGTCGTTTTGCACCAGCACATCCAGCGTGTCGCCCTTGGCAAGCTTGATCGGCAAGGTGTCCTGTTTCAGCCGGCGATCGAGCGTGCCGATCCGCTTGCCGTTGACATAGACCTGGGCATAGTCCTGCAGCCCGTCGATGTGCAGCTGGCCCGCGGCAGCGGTGTCGATGCGCTTGCGATACAGGATGTCGCCATAGGCCTGGTCCAGCGCTTCCATGGTCTTCAGCTCATGCGAGGTCACCGGGGCGGGCAATGCGTTCCACAGCGATGCGGATTCGCCCAGCTTGATGTTGCTGATGGCCTGGGTCGCAGGAGTCGGCGGCACGGGAGGTAAGTGCCCTCCCGTGGCCTTGGCGATCACCTGGCGAAGCGCAAGGTACTTCGGCGTGACGCGCCCGCTCTCGTCCAGCGGGCTGTCGTAGTCGTAACTGGTGACGTCGGGCTGGTAGCTGTCGTCGTCCCAGTTGGCACCGTTCATCCAGCCGAACGAGGTGCCGCCGTGGAACATGTAGAACGTGACCGAATAGCCTTGGCTCAGCATCCACGCCAGTTCGTCTGCGACCACTTTGGCATCGGCGACGTGATGCGGCGCGCCCCAATGATCGAACCAGCCCACCCAGTATTCACCGACCATGAAGGGGCCGCCGGGCTGCCACGTCTTGAGTTTGGCAAACTTCTCGCGCGCATGGCCGACACCGAAGTTGATCACCTTGGCCAGGCCAGGCAGTGACCCCGGGGTCTCGGCGCTGTCGGACGTATACAACAGCGAGGCATCCAGGCCGCTATCGGTGATGGCCTGGCGGATCTGCGTAAGGTAGGTGCTATCCGTGCCGAAGCTGCCGTACTCGTTCTCCACCTGCACGGCGATGATGTTGCCGCCGCGGGCCCGCTGCAGCGGAGCCACTTCCTGGCCCAGGCGATGCAACCAGCGCTGCACCGGCTGCATGAACTTCGGATCCGTGCTGCGGATGGTGATGCCCGGGTCTTTCAACAGCCACGCGGGAAAGCCGCCGAGTTCCCATTCGGCACAAACATAGGGACCCGGACGCAGGATCACATAAAGGCCTTCCTGCTGTGCTTCGCGGATGAATTCGGCAACGTCGTTCTGGCCGCTGAAATCGTAGTGGCCAGGCGTGGCCTCGTGCGCGTTCCAGAACACATAGGTGGTGATGGTGTTCAGGCCCATCGCCTTGGCCATCTTCAGGCGATCATGCCAGTACTCGCGTGGGACGCGGGTGTAGTGCATCTCGCCGGAAATCACCCGGAACGGTTTGCCATCGAGCATGAAACGGCCTTGCTCGATGGTGAGACCTCCCCCCGCCGCGGCGGGGGGAGTGGCGGGGGCCGCAGGCGCGTTGCTCGAAAGCAACGCGCCAAACAGCAAGCCCAATAGGGCGTTCCATGAGGATTTCATCAGAAGGTACCGCGCACCCCCACGGTATAGACGGTGCCATCCGCCTCGGCGTACAGGAACCGGTTCCGGTAGACCGAGTAGTCGTACAGGTGCTCGTGGGTCAGGTTGGTACCGGAGGCGAACACCGACAGGAATTTATTGATCTGGTAGCTCGCGCTCAGGTCCACCTGGCCGTAGGAGCTGCGCGTGGCAGGGTTTGCACCCGAGCCGTAGGCGATGCTTTCCAGGTACTTGCCGCGCCAGTTATAGGCCACTCGCACCTGTACCGGGCCCTTCTCGTAGTACACGCTCGCGTTCGCCGAGTCGCCGATGCCCGGTACGGCAAACTTGCCGCCCGCCGATATTTCGCTGGGCCCGAGCGATGTGCTGCTCTTCACCTTGGTGTAGTTCACGGCCGTCCCTAATCCGTCGAACGGCGCCGGCAGGACGTTCTTGAACTGGTAGTTGAAGGTGAACTCTCCGCCGTAGATGTTGGACGAATTCAGGTTCACCGGCTGCGTCAGCGACCAGATGAACGGCTGTCCGGTGTTGACGTTGGTCAGGAACGGGAATGGCGAGCTGATCAGCGTGCTGAAGTTGCTGACCTTCTTGTAGAACCCTTCCACCGCCATGTAGCTGGCGTCGCTCATGTACCACTCCAGGCCCATGTCGTAGTTCCGCGAGGAATACGGCTGCAGCTGCGGGTTGCCCTGGGAAATGGTCAGCGAGTTCGGGCGCGTGCCGTAGCTCTTGCTGTAGTACAGGTTGCTCAGCTCCGGCGGGGTCAAGGTCTTGGACGCCGAGAAGCGGTAGACCAGGTCGTCGAGCAGGTTCAACTTGAAGTTCAGCGACGGCAGCCACCTGTGGTAGCCACCCTCGGCCTGCTGCGGTGCCAGCGGACCGTAGCTCACCTGGCCATTGCTGGTGTCGTTCGGGTCGATGGTGAGCGTGGCCGGCGGCTGGTTGATCGCGACGCTCTCCGACGTAATGTTCAGGTAGCGCACGCCCAGGTCCAGCTGCCAGGGCATCGTGCCGAAGTTGCCACCGAACAGGGCCTTGGCATAGAACGCTTTCTGGCTCTCCGAGACCTTGTTGAAGCTGCCGGGATTCACCGCGGACTTCAGGCTTCCGCCGTTTGCCGCCAGGCCCTGCAGCAGTGCCGCCCTCTTCTCCGGCGTCAGCTGGTCGTACGCCGCGGGCGTCGCCAGCCATGCCAGGTACTTGTTGCCGTCGTACTGAATCCACTGGTCCGGCAGGCCTGGCGAGGACACGCCATGGATCTTCGACGGCGCGGTGTAGAGGTACGCGCCGATGGCATCCGGCGGGATGGGAATCGAATAGCCACAATAGGCATTGCACAGGATGCCGTTGGGCGTGCTCAAGCTCACCGACTTCACCGACTGGTCGGTCTTCTGGATGCCGAAGTCGAGCTCGGTCAGGGTCATCCCGTCGAAGGCCTTGCTCAGGTCCACCTTGTACTGCTTGACGTTGTTGGTGACGTTGTTCGTCTGGCCACCAGCGTTGCAGCAATGCGCCGTGAGGTTGCCGAAGTTGTCCGGGGACAGGAGGTTGCTATAGGACGGCGGCTCGCTGTTGCCGTTGTTGGTCCAGGTGGGATTGGTGCCGAAGTTCTTGCTACCGACCACGAGGAAGTAGCCGTTGGGGCTCTCCTTGTTCCAGGCCTTGGAGTTGGACACGTCCACGCTGAGCTTGGTGGTGTCGTCGATCTGGTACGCCGCGTTCAGGCCGTTCTGGAAACTTTTCTCGTAGCTGGGAATGGACGACACGACATAGTCGTTAGCCATCACGGTGGGACCTTCGCCCTTGCGCACGAACTGCGTCACCGTGCCGTTGGCGTCGGTGGTAAGGGATTGGATGTCACCCGTGTTGCCGTATTGGCCGAACTCGTGTTCCAGCTTGTCCACTTTGTAGCTGGAATACAGGGAATCGAGCTGGAAGGTCAGTTTGTCGGTCGGCCTCCAGTCAATTGCCGTGCTGAAGCCCTTGCGCGTCCGCGTCTCGTCCAGGATGTTGTTGGCGAGCGTCTCGGGAACGGCGACATTCGTGTAGTTGGGATTGGCCAGGCCCGACAGCTCTGAGATGTTCTGGTTGGTGTACCAGGAGTTGGCCTGGGTATTGATCTGGGTGTCCTTGCGCTTGTAGTACATCGCCGAGGCAAGCACGCCAAACGTGTGGTCGTCGTTCGTCCAGCCGCCCAGCAGCGATGCCTTGGGCGTGGTCTTGCCTGCCCAGTCACCGGTCAGGTTGCTGTTCACGCCAGCCGCGCTCCATGCGCCGTGAAACCCGCTGAAATCCAGCGGCCGCGCGGTCTGGATGTCCACGACGCCGCCAATATCGACCTCGGGGATGTTGGCCGATGAGGTCTTGTTGACCTGGGCGACGTTGATGATCTCCGAAGGCAGCACGTCGAAGTTGAAGGCGCGCGAACCCGATGCCGTGGCCACCGGCCGGCCATTGATGGTGACGGCGACGAACTCAGGGCCGAAGCCGCGTACGGCGATCTGGCTGGACTCACCGCCACTGCGGTTCACCGATACGCCAGGCACGCGCTGCAGGGCGTCGGCGACGTTCGGATCGGGGAATTTGCCGGTTTCTTCCGCGGAGATGGAATCCACCGTGTTGACCGCATCCCTCTTGATCGCCTGGGCGCGCTGCAAAGCTGCCAGCTGGCCGGTCACCGTGACCGTGTTCAGCTCGGTCACTTTTCTCTCGTCGGCCTTTTGTGCAGCGTTCTGGGTGCCAGGATTCGGCGCCGCCGCCGAGGTACTGCTTGCCGCCGGCGAGTCTGTGCTCGCTTGCGCGCGCCCTTGGGCGCTATAGCCGACCATGCTGGCAATACCTATCATCGCCAACGCCTGACCCACTGAAAGAGCCAATTTGGTTCGCTTCATGGACTGCCCTTATGAATTGTAGAAAACCCCTCAAAAACCCCCGACACCGGATAAGAAATGACCACTTATCCGGCGCGCCCGTCCCCGCCCGCAAAATCTAATTGTAATATTTTATAATAGTAGTATTCGTGCACCTGCAAGTTGCAGTGCAACATTTTGCGACTCACGGCGTCTGGGGCTCAGACGCGCCGGGGAGATGAACGGATCAGCTGGGGATGCTGATCTGTCGTGGCGGGGCTTATCTACGCCAAAGAGGCCGCGGATGGTCGGGCGCGCCGCGCAGCTTGTTCATATATTCGGTGAAGAAGGCATTGGGCCAGCCGAAATCCTCTCGGGTGAGAATCTTCGGGTTGGAGGGGTCGAACGACTCGTGCAGGCGGTGGTCGCCCGGGTCGCTGGCCAGCAGCATCTTGAGCACCGCCTGCTGCCGCGCTGGATCGTTCGTGGTGAAACCATCGGCCAGCAGGCCCAGCGGCCATACCATGCCCTTGGGGGTATGCGGGCTACCCAGGCCCGCCGCCACGCTTCCGCTGTAATAGTACGGATTCGCCGGCGACAACACGAAGCTGCGCGTTGCCTGGTACACCGGATCGTCCAGGCCCACATAGCCGAAGTACGGCGCGGACAGCAGGTTCGGGATGTTCGCATCGTCCATCAGCAAGGCGTGCCCAAGACCATCCACCTCATACGCGTACATGCGCTTGCCATCGGGCGCGGTAACGATGCCGTGCTTCTGGATGCCCTCGTGCACTTCGCCCTGCAGCTTGCGTGCGCGCCTGCCCATCGAAGTGTCGTGCAGCACGTCGGCGGCTTCGGCCATCGCGCCCAGCGCCTGCACCGCCATCATCTCGGCGGGAATCAGGTAATTGTAGGTGGACAGATCGTCCGAAGGACGGAAACCCGTCCAGATCATGCCCGTGCGCGCCACCGGGTTGCGGCCGGACTGTTCCGTCTTCGACTTGAACACGTATTTGCTGCGCGCGGTGTGGTCCTGTTCGATCTCCATGGTGTCCAGCACGCGCATGAAAGCGTGGCGCACCTGCGGGGTGAAGATCGTGGCGTCGCCGGTAACCTTGTAGTACTTCCATGCCAGCAGCACCGGGTAACACAGGGAGTCCAGTTCAAATTTCCGCTCCCAGATCGAATAATCCTCGCGGAAGGCATTGGCGTAGGGGTCGATCAACAGGTACTTGGCCTGGCGCTGCACCACGGCCTTGATCAGGGCCTGCACCTGGGCGTCGTGGGCGAAGCCAAGGTAGGTGGCCTCCACCTGCACGGAGGAGTCGCGCAGCCACTCGGCGGGGATGTCGCCCGTGCGCACGTAGGCCGTGCCGTCGGCGGTGGCGGCGATCTGCGTGCCGGTGTTCAGCAACGCCGAGCGCATCATCGCCACCAACGCCGGGTTCGGATCGGTAAACTCACGCGCGGCTGCCACGACGACGTCGGGCTGGGTCACCAGGGCGTTGGCCGGGCCGGCAGTGATGAACACCAGTTCCGACGAGTTCGGTACGGGTAGTTTCACCGTCACGCCATCACGCATCAGCGCGTCGCCGCGTACCGTGGCGTCGGGCGAACTGCCATCGTTGAAATGCAGTCGGTAGTTGCGCGTGGGCTCCAGGCCCTTCAGCACGAAGGCATGCGACCTAGTGGAAGCATCGCTGCCGTGGAAGGCATACAGCACGCCCTGCCCGGTTACCTTGTCGACGTACTGCATGCCGTCGAAATGCACGCCATCCGGGCGCGGGCCCACATGGAAAAGATCCGCCCGGCGGATCAGCGGGCGCAGCTTCGCCTTGTACGTGGCAAGTTCCGCCGCCGCCACATCGTGCTGCTCGCGCGTCCACTTCGTGCTGTCCATCATCAGGGTGAACCAGCCCATCATCCCGCTGCGCAGCATGTAGCGGAAATTCTCGATGCGCGGGGAGGGCACCTCCATGGCATACGCCTCGAGCATCGCCGGAGGCAGCAGATGGCTTGCGTCGAAGAAGGCCTGGCGGTTCGACAGGGGATCGTAGGTATCGACGATGGAGAAATAGTCACCCACCGCGGCGCTGCCGAAGTCGACCATGCGGCCGCCGTCGTTGCAGATTTCCAGCAGCAGGCCGGGGTGGTCCTTCTTGAGCTTGCGGTAGATGTCGTAGTACGCCATTGCCGCGTGGTAGCTCACGTCCGTGGAGTTGGGGCCATCCAGCCAGAAGAATTCCTGGTCCACGTAACGATGGGTGTTCTTCGCATCGCAGATGGCGTGCGGATGGTCGGTGCGGTCGCAACCCTGGGCCACCACGTAGCCATCGTGTTCGAGCATGTCCAGGTGATAGTCGCGCACCAGGCGATCGGCTTCCCTGGCCACCCAGGCCTTGGCCGCGGGCAGGCCGATGTCGATGGTGACGCCCTTGAACTCGGCAGGTTTCCAGCCCGTGGGCGGATCGGTGGTGAGCCAGTTCCTGGTGGCGGGATTGACCACGCTCAACGCGCCCCGGCGCTTGCTGGTGCCAGCCTGGGCCCAATCCACCCACAGGCCGAACTTCAGGCCCTTGGCATGGGCATAGTCGGCGATGGTGGCCAGGCCCTGGGGAAATTTCACCGGGTCGGGAATCCAGTCGCCCACGCCGGCGAACCAGCCGGCATCGAGGTGGAACATCTCGAAACCGAGCTCCGCCGAGTCGTCGATCATGCGGCGAGCCTGCGCCGCGTCGATCTTCATGCCGCTGCCCCAGCTGTTGTTGGTCAGCAGCGGATACTTCGGGTCGTTCACCACCATGGGGTCGTTCAGCACCTCGCGCACCCAGCGACGCTGCAGGTTGCCGGCATCGTCGAGCGTGCCGTGGGTGGCGCCGATGAAGATCGTCGGCGTGGTAAATGCCCCACCGGCGGGGACGATGATCTGGAATCGATCGCCGGGATCCTCGTTGAGGCCGGCGGTGATCTGAAGGGTATTGGCATTGCGGGCTACGTGCATGGCGACGCGGCCACTGAATTCCACGCCCAGGTACACGCCGTCGCTCGGCACGTCACCGGCGCCCCGCAGCATCAGCCAGGGGATGATCTCGCGCGGCTCGCCTTCCTTCGGATGGGCGAACGGGCTCGACGTACCCGTCCAGGCGTAACCATCCGACGCGGGCACCACGTGCGTGCCTATCGGCGGCGCCTTGCCGGCGCCCTTGTCGATGAACACATGTTCCAGCGCCTGCCCGCGCCCGACGTCCAGCGACAGCTCTACGCTTTGCTGCAGGGGCAAGAGCACCGGCTTCCTGCCCTTGTTCTCGATGCGGATGTCGTGTTCGAGCGGACCCTGCTGGGCGCGGGCGCGCCATGTCCAGGAGAGGCGCAACTTCGGTTTGGTGGACACGTACACCAGCGTCAGCGCGTCGCTGGAGGCGCGCGTGGCAGACGCGTCGAAGGTCCAGTGCACCGGCACCGGCGTCTTACCGATGGTGACGTGGTCGATGAGAGTCACGGCGGAAACGGGGTCAGAGTCATTACTCTGACCCCCAACCGAGCCGGTCGATGGCCAGGTAGAACCGCGGGCATCGGCCAGCGCGATGATGCGCGGTGCATGGGGCGTGGCTTCGATGGTGAGCGCCGTGCTGGTGTTGCCGACACGGAAGGTGGTGGCGGCATCGGGCGCGGCGAAGGCTGGCGTGGTACCCAGGGCGGCAAATGCAAGCCATGCAACCTTGATCCAGCCCTTCCCCATGCGCCCACCCCTTGCCCGACGGTCAGGCGTCGATTATTCCCCATCCCGGGCAGCACGACGAGCCGCGCGCAGCGCCGCCAGTTTCTCGGCAACTTTCGCTTCCATCCCGCGCTCCACTGGTTCGTAGAACACCATGTCGGCGATGGCATCGGGCAGGCACTGCTGGTCCAGTGCCACGCCGCCCTCCACGTCATGGTCGTATTGGTAACCCGTACCGTAACCCAGGCCCTTCATCAATTTGGTCGGCGCATTGCGCAGGTGCATGGGTACCTCAAGGGTGCCCATCTTCTGCACGGTGGCGCGAGCGAGGTTGAACGCCTTGTAAGCCGCATTGCTCTTCGGCGCGATGGCCAGCCAGATCGCCAGCTGCGCCAGACCCAGTTCGCCTTCGGGGCTGCCCAGGCGCTCGTAGGTATCCCACGCGTCCAGCGCCATGCGCCAGGCACGCGGCTCGGCCAGGCCGATGTCTTCCACGGCCATGCGCGTCATGCGCCGTGCCAGGTACAGGGGATCGCAACCGCCGTCGAGCATGCGCGTGAGCCAATACACCGCGGCGTCCGGATCGGACGAGCGCACGGATTTATGCAGCGCGGAAATCTGGTCGTAGAACTGCTCGCCGCTTTTGTCGAAACGGCGCGTGCGATCGGCCAGCACCTGGGTGAGCGTGGTTTCGTCGATGCGGCCGTCGGTGGCAAGTTCGGCGGCGATCTCAAGCAGGGTAAGCCCACGGCGCACGTCGCCGTCGGCGGCCTGGGCGATCAGCTGCAACGAGCTTTCATCAACGTTCAGGCCGAGAGCGCCAAGCCCGCGTACCTCATCGGCCAGCGCGCGCTTCAGGGTGACCACGATGGCATCGCGGGTGACCGCATCGAGCACGTGCACGCGGCAGCGCGAGAGCAACGCCGAATTCAGTTCGAAGGAAGGATTCTCGGTGGTGGCACCGACGAAGATGATCACGCCCTTCTCGATGTGCGGCAGGAAGGCATCCTGCTGCGCCTTGTTGAAGCGATGCACCTCGTCGACGAACAGCACTGTGCGGCGCCCTTGCGCGAAGTTGACCTCAGCTTCCGCCAGCGCCTTGCGCACATCCGGCAGGCCCGACATTACCGCGGAGATCGCGCGGAAATCGGCATCGGCATACCTCGCCACCAGCAGGGCCAGGGTGGTCTTGCCGCAACCGGGCGGCCCCCACAGGATCATCGAATGCACCTTGCCCGCCTCCAGCGCCCGTCGCAGCGGCGAGGATGGGTCGATCAGGCGCGGCTGGCCGACAATCTCGTCCAGGCTCGCCGGGCGCATGCGCTCGGCCAGCGGCTTCAGGGCTTCAGGCTCGGCGAACAGCCCCGGGGTAGGGGAATAGCTAGGCATCGGGAGTCACGACAGCTGCGTTCATCAGGGCATTATCGCCCCTGGAGCGTCATCGAGGGCTCAACGGGTTGCCGCGGCCCTGAGCGGGGTCAGAGTCATGACTCTGACCCCCACGGGGCTTAGGCCTTGTCTTCACCCTTGGCCGACCGAAGCAGGCTCACCGCCATGCCGATCACCAGCAGCGCGCCGAGCACCAGCACGCCCCATAGCAGCGGCTTGGTCCAGTCGAACGGCACCTTGGCCGGTTGCAGCGCGGCTTCGCCCGCGGCGACCGCGGCCGTGCCCAGGGTAGCAAGCGGTGGCTGCCAGTCCGGCCCCTTGTCCAGGCGCAGTTTGTCCAGGGCGGCATCCACCGGGGAGTCCCCGCGACGCGCGGCGTAACTGCCCACCAGCACGCGGTAGGGACCGGGGCCCTGTGCCAGGAAGGCAAACCGGTCCGGGGTGAAGGCAATACGGAGCGTGGGCGCTTGCTGCAAGGCCGGCGTCGAGACGAGGCGAAGCGCGTGCAGCCGGGTGTCTTCGATGCGCAAGGTGTTGGGTGTGGATTTGCCGCCGATAGTGGTGATCGTGGCAGCGTCGCCCTTCCCTCCCACGGTGGTTGCGGTGACGTCGCCCAGCGGTGTCCAGGCATCGGTGGCCCCCCGCGAACTCAATTGCACGCGTGCCGCGCCATTGGCCTCGGCCAGCTTCACTTGCACCGCCCCCACCGGCAGCGTCGCCGGCAGTTCGTAGACGAAGCCATGGTCGGCGTCGGCCTTGCCGCTGACCTCAACCCACTGGAAGGCCGCCATGCGCTGATCACCAGCGTCGATGAAGCTGCCTTCCACCGTCACGCCCGGCGTATGTTCCACGTCCCAGGGCACGTCGCCGCCCACCACGCGCAAGCGGTAGTAGCGCGCCGGATCGCCCGAAAGCTGGATGCTGCGGCTGTCCACGGCATCATCGCCACGCGCGATGCTGGTGACGGTAACGTCGCCCGCACGCTCGTCCCAGTGCTGCAGGTCGTTGCTGGCATCCACCGCCAGCTCCAGTTGCACGTCGGTGCCATCGAGCTTGTCGATGGTGATGCGTTCAGCCGAAATGGCCCGGCGCGCATCGATGATCCAGTGCCGAGGCGGCTTGGCGGCGAGTTCGCCCGAACCCAGGTCGATCTGCACGCTGCCATCGCTGCTGCGACGGATGTGGCCGGTGCCGTCACGCTCGCTGGCTTCGCCCGGCACGGGAAGCAGGCGCGCCTGCAGATGATACGGATGCGCCACGGCCGGTGCCGGTGCCAAAGGTGCCAATGGCACCTCCACGCCAAGCGAATTCACCACCACCATGTCACGCAAGTTGGCGTCGGGCTTGCCGTGGGCGTAAAGCGCGGGCGTGGCTTCGATGCGGAAGGCATCGCCCGTGCCGTGCGTGTCCAGCGGGAACGCCGTGGCGTAATCCGTGGCGGGGCTGGCGGCGGCCATGCCCGAGGCAAGGAATAAAGTACTGGCGAGCAGGCGAAGGTCAGGACGCATCGGCGGGCTCCGGAGTGGCAGTTGCGCGGCGCGGGGGCGCCGGCGCGAAGTAGCCGATGGCCGTGCACAGCAGGCCATAGGCAATGAACGAGGCGATACCGAACAAATTCCCCAGGTGGGAACGATCCACCAGCAGCAGCTTGGCCAGCACCACGCCCATGGTGACGGCACCGGCCAGCCACAGGCCGCGCTGGCCACGCCGGGAACCGGCGATCCAGGCCAGCACGCCCAGCAGGCTCCATGTCACCGTCAATGACATCTGCGCCACGGAAGACTCGGCAAGACTGCCGTCCCACGGCACGTTGCCCAAGTGATGCACGCCGCGCAGGGTCGCGCTGGTGGCGAAGGCCATGAATGCCACGCCCATCAGCAGCGGACGCAGGCGCCGTATCGATGACGCCACTTGCGGCGCGGCGAACCAGCCAAATGCAGCCGCCAGGATCGCCAGCATCGATATCTCCACCGGATTCACCAATGGCACGAATCGAAGTGGTGCAGCGGAACCTTCGGCAAACAACGTGCAGGTGAAGATGACCCCCAGCACCACGAACAATGTATGCAGCAGCAGGTCCACCGCGGAGTCTTCCGCTTGCAGGGGCCGCCGCACCCATGCCGGGTGCCGCAGCGTGATGAACCACAGCGCCAGCGCGGGAGCCACCACCATGGCCAGACGCCAGCTGTCGTCCAGCCAGTGCCAACCATCCGCCGCCGCCACCAGCGCGCAGGCGATCGTCACCGGCACGCGCCACCACCATCCAAGCTGCGTGGTCGCCGCCAGGCGCGCGTGACCTTGCAGGCAAGCCATGGCGCGCCAGCCGCCGGCGAAGGTCACCACCACCGCCAACAGCAGCCAGCCGCCTAGCACCTGCCAGGGCGGTACCAGGCAAAGCACGATCACCAGCATCGACAGCCAGGTAAGCCCCGCCACCACCAGCCGCATGGCGATGCCGAGCGCGTGCATCGCACCGCGCTGAAGCTCGGCCACCGCCCAGGTGGTGATGCCCACCAGGGCCAGGATGCCGGCCGCGGCGTGCACGTCGGTAAGGTGGTTGGCGATCTCCACCGTGGTGGGCAGAAGCCACCAGACCATGGTCCATCCGAACAACACCACGGCCACCGCGCGCGAGCGCGATTTGTCCGATCCATACCGGTGGTAAAGCCACGTGCTTGCCGCGCCACCCACCGCGATCAACAGCGCACCAAGGTAATTGCGGTTGGCCACGGCTGGCGCCTGCCACGACGACACATGTCCAGCGGCCCACGCAATCGCGGCAAGCCCCTGCAGGCCAAGGCCTGACCAGCGGGCGAACCAGCGCTGCTGCCGCCACCCCAGCCACACCAGGCCCGCGCCCTCCACCGCAAAGATGCCGGCGGTGACGCTTGCACTGAGCGCCAGCGGCACGGCAAGCGTGGCAAATCCGATCGCCAGTACCGCCCACGCGTCGCGCAGGATGCCAAGGTCTCGCTGCTTGCGCACGCTGTAGGCCACGACCAGATACACCACCGCCGCCACCAGCGCCGACACCGCCATCGCCTTGCCCTGCCAGCGCAGCAACGCACCCTGCAGCAACAGGCTCACCAGTGGGTTGCCGAACAACAGGCAGGCATCGAGCACCCGCTCGCGCGTCTGTGCCGCGCGGCGCAGGTAGAGCCAGGGAATAACCAGGTAGAAGAAGAAATTCAGCAGCAGGAACGGCTCGGTACTGGCGAACTGTTCGGGCTTGTACTGCAACACGCCCCAGGCGGCGCCCACGCCGAAGGTGGCGACGAAACCCAGCAGGTTCAGCACGCGCCATGCGCGCTTCCAGGCGATGGCAAGGACCGCCAGGTTCAGCAGCGCGTAATAGGTGAACAACGCCACGTGGCTGCCGTGGCCGGTGCTGGTAAGAATGGGCGCTGCAAAGCCAGCGACCAGGCCCAGCACGGCGAGGGCCAGCGAATCCTGCAGCACCGCCAGCATGCCGGCACCGGCCACCAGCACCACCAACATGCCAAAGGCAGCCGTGGGCGGCAGCAGCTCGTAGAGGCGGAAGGCGGCAAACACGTCGATGGTCAGCACGCCGATCGCGCCGCCCTGCAGCGACAAGGCGAACACGCGTCGCTTGAAGCGCTGCCGCCAGCCAAAGGCAAGCGCAACGATCGCGGCCAACGCCACCAACGCCACGCGCACCGCCACCGGCAGATGGAACATGCCTGCATCGGAAGCGTATTTGAGCAAGGCGGCGACGCCTGCGAACAACACCAGCATGCCGATCTTCACCGGCACATTGCCTTCGGTGAACCAGCTGCGCACGCGATGGGCCAGGGCATCGACCCAGGTCGGACGCGGCGGAACGGGTGGCTGCACGGGAACGGGGATGTCGCGCGGCGGCGTGGGTGGAACAGATGGCGCAGGAAGAACAGGTGGCGGCGGGACGGCATCCATGGCGCTGGCCGGAGTTGCCGCGGCAGCAGGCATCGGAGGCATGGCGAGGTCTGGCGAACCGTACCCAGCCACGGGTGGTGGTGGCGCGACCACCGGCGGCGCTTCACCGGTACGCGGCGAGGTGCCGAACGCCTGCCTCGCCTCGGCCAGTTCTTTGCGCGCAAGGTTGATGTCGCGCCGCAGCCCCGACATGCGGGCCCAGCCGATGCCCAGCATCGCACCGAAGACAGTGGCGAAGAATTCCTGTTGCAAAGCGAATCCCAACACCGCGCCCACCAAGCCCCAGATGACGTACATCATCTTTCCCTTCCCCTTGTGCCCGCCCGCTGCCGCAGCGCCCCTCGCGCCGCGGCCAGCGTTAATCCTTGATCGGTTGCGTGCTGATCACCGGGGCGTCGCCGACCACGTCGGTACCCTTCGGTGGCGTGAAGTTGAACGTTGCCGACGGCAGTTCCACGTTGCGCTGCCAGCTGGAAAATTCGATCTGCGTGGTGTTGCCCAGCGGGTCCTTGAACGACATCTTCTTCAGGCCCGCGGCATCGAAGCCAAGGTCGGCATAGTCGAACTGCGGATCCTTGGCGGTTGAGGTAAGGCGCAGCCACGCCAGGCCGTCCTTCTCACCTTGCTCGGTCACCTTGAAATTCTTGTCGATCTGGCCGATGTCGGTGAGCACGGTGAGCGGGCTATGCGCTTCCTCGCTGCTCTGGATCTTGACGGTGACCTGGTCGAGATCGGGGTCGTACAACCACACGCGGCTGCCGTCGGCGACGATGGTCTGCTTGTACGGGGCGGTGGTTTCCCAGCGGAACTGCCGCGGCGCCTGCAGGGCCAGGGTGCCCGAACTTACCTTGCCCTTCTTGCCGTTCACGTCCAGCAGCACCTGCGAGAAATTCCCGCTCAACGAATGCAGGCCCTTGGCGAACGTATCCAGCCGCTCGCGCGCGGCGCCCGGCGCGGCATGGGCGGCGCTTGCAACAAGGAAGCAGGCAAGGAAGGCGAGACGGCGGATCATGCGGTACACCTGGGCAGGCTAACGGTGGATGGATGCGGGCTTAGCGCGCCGGGGGCGGCGGCGCCAGCACTTCGCGGTTGCCATTGTGTTGCGGTGCGCTTACCACGCCCTCCTGCTCCATCTGCTCGATGAGGCGCGCGGCGCGGTTGTAGCCGATGCGCAGGTGCCGCTGCACGCCGGAGATCGAGGCGCGACGCGATTCGGTAACGATGCGCACGGCCTTGTCGTACAGGGCGTTGTCGCCATCGCCTTCCTCGGCATCCTGCGGCAGGCCGGCGTCGTTGATGAACTTGCCGTCGCCCGTCGACTGCACTTCTTCCAGCACGCCAACAATGTAATCAGGCTTGCCCTGGGCGCGCAGCCATTCCACCACGTTATGCACTTCGTGATCGTCGACGAAGGCGCCATGCACGCGATCGGGCGTGGCCGTGCCCGGCGGCAGGTACAGCATGTCGCCGTGGCCCAGCAGGGTCTCGGCGCCGGATTGGTCAAGGATGGTGCGCGAGTCGATCTTGGACGACACCTGGAAGGCGATGCGCGTGGGAATATTGGCCTTGATCAGGCCCGTGATCACATCCACCGACGGACGCTGCGTGGCCAGGATCAGGTGGACGCCGGCGGCGCGCGCCTTCTGCGCCAGGCGGGCGATCAGTTCTTCGACCTTCTTGCCGACGATCATCATCATGTCGGCGAATTCGTCGATGATGACCACGATGTGCGGCAACGTGTGCAACTGCTCGGCGGTCATGCCCGGCATCTCGGGGTTGGGCCGGAACAACGGATCGAGCATCGGCTGGCCAGCGGCCTCGGCTTCGCGCACCTTCTTGTTGAAGCCACCAAGGTTGCGCACGCCTACCGCCGCCATCAGTTTGTAGCGGCGCTCCATCTCGCCCACGCACCAGCGCAGCGCGTTGGCCGCTTCCTTCATGTCGGTGACCACCGGCGCCAGCAGATGCGGGATGCCCTCGTAGACCGAGAGCTCCAGCATCTTCGGGTCGATCATGATCATGCGTACGTCTTTCGGGCTGGACTTGTACAGCAAGCTCAGCACCATGGCGTTCACCGCCACCGACTTACCGGAACCGGTGGTGCCGGCCACCAGCAGGTGGGGCATCTTGGCAAGGTCGGCCACCGCGGGCTTGCCACCGATGTCCTTGCCCAGGGCCAACGCCAGCGGCGACTTCAGCTGGTCGTATTTCTCCGAACGCAGGATTTCCGACAGGTAGACGACCTGCTTCCGGGTGTTGGGAATTTCCAGGCCGATCACGTTCTTGCCCGGGATCACGTCGACCACGCGCACGCTCACCACGGACAGGCCGCGGGCGATGTCCTTGTCCAGGCTCGACACCTGGCTGCCGCGCACGCCGGCGGCAGGTTCCAGTTCGAAGCGGGTGATCACGGGGCCGGGATACACCCCCACCACCTTGGCCTCGATGCGGAAGTCCTTGAGCTTCAGCTCCACCTGGCGCGAGAGCACCTCGAGGGTTTCTTCTGAATATCCCGCCGGCTGCGGCGGCGGCTCGTCCAGCAACGACAGCGGCGGCAGCTCGCCGTCGGCGGCCGCGCCGGTAAAGAGCGGAATTTGCGTTTCGCGGGTGGCGCGTTCGCTTTTGGCCACCGGCGCCGCCGGCGCCTCGATGCGCAGCGGCTCGCGCCGGGCCTGCTTCACCGCGTCGACCTTCTTTACCACCTCGCGCTCGGCGCGGGCCTGGCGGGCAGCGTAGACTTCTGGCGCCTGCTTGACCTTGCCGCCGAACCAGCCGGCGAGCTTAAGCACGCCCTGGCCCACGACATCCATCAGCTTGAACCACGACAACCCGGTGGCCAGGGTCACGGCGATCAGGAACATGGTGAGCAGCAGCAGGGGCGCGCCCTTGTCACCGAAGGCGCGCGCCACGCCATTGCCCACCCAACGGCCCAGGATGCCGCCCGGCCCTTCCGGCAACACGGCGGCATCGTGGAAGTTCAGCCACAGCAGGGCTGGGCCGGTGATGAAAAAGAAGACGTAGCCGATAAGCCTTAGCGAAGGCTCCCACGGCGCCACGGTGCGCTCGCCGTGGTGGCGCAGCACCTGCACGCCCAGCACCAGCAGCAGCACCGGGAATACATAGGAGACCAGCCCGAAGATGTAGCGGGAGATGTTGGCGATGTTCGCCCCCACCGCCCCGCCGAAATTCCGGGCATGGTCGACATTGCCCAGGTGGCCCCAGCTGGGGTCCTGGTCGTTGTAACTGAACAGGCAGACCAGCAAGTACAGCGCCAGCGGCAGCAGCAACAAGGCCCCGGCTTCGCGCAGGCGGCGCCGTGCCTCGTCACTGAGGCCCGGGGCCGGGGTTTTTTCCTTCTTGGTGCTACCTGCGCTTCGCGCCACTTATATCGCCAGTTCTGCTCGTTCGTTGGCGCACATCATGCCATCGACAGGGCCGGATGCACGATCTTGCCCCCTTCGACGTTAATGCCGGCCTTCAGCGGGGCGTAATCGCGCCACTGGTTGCCACCGGCCAGGCGCTGCACGTACGGCAGGATCGCCGCCGAGATGGCCATGGAGGAGGTCTGCGGCACGGCGCCGGGCATGTTGGTGACGCAGAAATGCGTGACGCCGTCCACAACGTAGGTGGGTTCTTTCCAGGTGGTCGGACGCGAGGTTTCGAAGCAGCCGCCCTGGTCGATGGAGATGTCCACCAGCACGCTGCCCTTCTCCATGGTCTTGACCATGTCGGCGGTGACTACGCGCGGGGCCTTGGCGGACGGGATCAGCACGGCGCCGACGACGATGTCGGCCGTGGCCACTTCCTCGGCCACCGACGACTCGTAGGCGTACAGCGCGGTGACGTTGGGGGCCAGGGCCATCATTTCGGCCAGGCGATCCTGGCGCTTGTCGAACACCACCACGTTGGCGCCGGCATTGGCCGCCAGGGCCGCGGCGTTGCTGCCGGCGGCGCCGGCACCCAGCACCACCACCTTGCCGCGCGGGGTGGACGCCATGCCGCCCAGGAGCTTGCCCTTGCCGCCGTTGGGCTGGTGCAGGAGGGTCGTGCCGATCTGGGTGGCGATGCGGCCGGCGATGACGGACATCGGCAGCAGCAGCGGCAGCGAGCCGTTTTCATCCACCGACTCGAATGCCACGCCGGTGAGGCCGATGTCCAGCAGGCGCGCCGTGAGCTCGGGCTCGGCGGCCAGGTGCAGGTAGCAGAACAGCAGGTGGTGCTTCTTCAGCAGGGCAAGGTCGCCGGCGATCGGCTCCTTGACCTTCACGATCAGCTCGCCGGCCTCGTAGAGGGCTGCGGCGTCCGGGACGATCTTGATACCGACCTTGCTGTAGTCCTCGTCGGAAAAACCGCTCTTGGCGCCTGCGCCGGCCTGGATGAACACCTCGTGGCCGCGGCGGACAAGGTCGGCGGCGGCGGCCGGGACGAGGGCGACGCGGCCTTCGAGGGTTTTGGTTTCTGAGGGAATACCGATACGCATGCTGGGAAATCCTGTGGGGAAAATCACACGCCAGGCCCGTGGGGACGGGCCAGGCACTCTTGCCTTAGGCCTGCGACCTTGATTCAACCCGCCCGGTTCCCCATTCTGTCGGGCTCGATAGGTCGTTACTGGACCTCGAAACCGGCTTCACAAGTGCCCTTAAGCGTGTCACCCAAATCGCATTCAAACCCCAAGGATTATACATGAGCACCCCCAAGCACAGTCGCCTGCTGATCCTGGGTTCCGGCCCGGCAGGCTACACGGCCGCCGTCTACGCCGCGCGGGCCAACCTGAAGCCCACGATGATCACGGGGCTGCAGCAGGGCGGGCAGCTGATGACCACCACGGAAGTGGACAACTGGCCGGGTGACCAGAAAGGCGTGCAGGGTCCGGAACTGATGCAGCGCATGGCCGAGCATGCCGAGCGCTTCGAAACGGAGATGGTGTTCGACCACATCCATTCGGTGGAGCTGTCAGAGCGTCCCTTCCACCTGAAGGGTGATGCCGGCAGCTATACCTGTGACGCGCTGATCATCACCACCGGCGCCACCGCCAAATACCTGGGCCTGGCTTCCGAAGAGCACTTCAAGGGCAAGGGCGTGTCCGCCTGCGCCACCTGCGACGGCTTCTTCTTCCGCGACCAGGACGTGGCCGTGATCGGCGGCGGCAACACGGCGGTGGAAGAGGCGCTGTACCTGGCCAACATCGCCCGAAAGGTGTACCTGGTGCACCGCCGCGACAAGCTTCGCGCGGAAAAGATCTTGCAGGACAAGCTGTTCGAGAAGGCCGCCGCCGGCAAGATCGAGCTGCTCTGGAACCACTCGGTGGACGAAGTGCTGGGCGACGCCACCGGCGTCAACGGCGTACGCGTGATGGACGTCAACTCTGGCGCCGCGCGGGACATCCCCGTCAACGGTTTCTTCGTCGCCATCGGCCATACCCCGAACACCGGCATCTTCGACGGACAGCTGGACATGCACGACGGCTACATCAATATCCGCAGCGGCCTGGACGGCATGGCCACCATGACCTCCGTGCCGGGCGTGTTCGCCGCCGGTGACGTGGCCGACCACGTCTACCGCCAGGCCGTGACCTCGGCCGGTTTCGGCTGCATGGCGGCGCTGGACGCCGAGCGCTGGCTGGATCAACAGAACCTGATGGGGTGATCCGCCTCCTGGACAGCCTCGCCGAGGTGGATCCCGCGCAGTGGGACGCCCTCGTCGGTGACGGCAACCCGTTTGTGTCCCACGCCTTCCTGCATGGCATGGAGAAGCACGGCTGCCTGCGCCAGGATTACGGCTGGCAGCCGCACCACCTGGGCCTGTACGAAGGCGAGCGCCTGGTCGGCGCGGTGCCGGCCTACCTGAAGGGCAATTCCCACGGCGAGTTCGTCTTCGACTTCGCCTGGGCGCACGCTTACGAGCGTGCCGGCGGCGACTACTATCCGAAATTGCTGGCAGCGGCCCCCTACTCGCCCGTGCCCGGTCCCCGGCTGCTGGCCGCGTCTTCGGACCACAAACGCCTGCTGGTAGCGGGCCTGGTTGCCGAGACGCAGCGGCTGGGTCTGTCGTCAGTACACGCCAATTTCCTTGAAGAAACTGATCTGGGCGCCTTCGACGAGCGCTGGCTGCCGCGCTTCGACTGGCAGTTCCACTGGCACAACCAGGGCTACGCCGGCTTCGACGATTTCCTAGGCGCGCTGTCGTCGAAAAAGCGGAAGAACATCCGCCAGGAACGCCGCCAGGCCGCGGAGTCGGGCCTGACCCTCGACATGACGGGCGGTGCCGACTTGAGCGCCGCCGACTGGCGGGCCATCCACGCACTGTATGAATCCACCTTCGAGATGAAGGGCAACCACGCGGCGCTGACGTTGGCCTTCTTCCGGCACCTTGGCCGGTCGTTTGGCAACGACGTGCAGGTGGCCACGGCGCGCATGGGCGGCCATCTGGTGGCGATGGCGTTTTTCCTGGTCGGCGGCGGCACCTTGTATGGCCGCTACTGGGGTGCCGTGGTGGAGGTGCCGGGGCTGCATTTCGAGCTTTGTTATTACCGCGGCATCGAATACGCCATCGCCAGGGGCCTGCACACGTTCGAGCCTGGCGCCCAGGGCGAGCACAAGCTTGCACGTGGTTTCCTGCCCACGCGCACCCATTCGCGTCATTATCTGGTGCACGATGGTTTCCACGAGGCGGTCGCCGATGCGCTACGGCACGAACGCCATGCGCGCGAGGCCTATGGTGAGGAACTGATGGAACACAGCCCCTATGCCGAAAGAAGCTGAATCATGATGCAGTCCATCGTCCACGTCGCACTTATCGTCCAGGATTACGACGAGGCGATCGCGTTTTACACGCAAAAGCTCCGCTTCACCGTGGTGGAAGACACCCACCAGCCCGAACAGGAAAAGCGCTGGGTGGTGATTGCACCGCCCGGTTCAACCGGCACCAGCCTGCTGCTGGCCAGGGCAAGCAACGCCGAGCAAAGGCCCTTCGTCGGCAACCAGGCCGGTGGCCGCGTATTCCTGTTCCTCAATACCGACGATTTCTGGCGCGACTACAAGCGCATGCAGGCCGAAGGCGTGCGCTTCGTGCGCGAACCGAAGGAGCAGCCTTACGGCATGGTGGCGGTATTCGAGGACCTCTACGGCAACCGCTGGGACCTGCTGCAACTTAAACGATGATCCGCCTGCCGAAACTGCACCCTGGCGTGCCCGAATCGTTCCCCGATCCGCGTACGGCATTGGAAGAGCCCAACGGCCTTCTCGCCTTCGGCGGCGACCTTTCCACCGACAGATTGCTGGCGGCCTACCGCCAGGGCATCTTCCCCTGGTACAACCCAGGCGAACCGATCCTGTGGTGGTCCCCCGACCCGCGCTGCGTGTTCGAAACCGCCAACGTCCATGTCAGCCGCAGCACGCGCAAGCTGCTCTCACGCAGCGAATGGACCTACACCATCGACAAGGCCTTCGACCGGGTGATCCGCGCCTGTGCAGGCGAACGCACCGGCCAGCGCGGCACCTGGATCGGCGAGCCGATGAT
>NZ_DATHFX010000306.1:0-2360 GCF_035317885.1 Pinirhizobacter sp. | reverse complement strand
CAGCAGGCGCGGTGCACCGTCCAGCAGCGTCACGGCCAGCGCATCGGGCCCCATGTTAGGATTCACCTCGCTCATGGCAGCCGAGCATAGTGCCTGCCATCGCCCGGATCGAATTCTTCGCATGCTCAGCACCGACATCCTCGCCACCTTCCGCGGTCTGCTCGAGGAGGCGCGCGCCAGCGGCGATCCCGAGCCTACCGCCATGAACCTAGCCACCGCCGATGTCGACGGGCGCATTTCATCGCGCATCGTCTTGCTCAAGGGCGTGGACGAGCGGGGCCTTCGCTTCTTCACCAATACCGAAAGCGCGAAGGGCGAGCAGTTGAAGGCCCACCCGCAGGTGGCGCTCACCTTCCACTGGAAGCACATCGCGCACGGCGTGCAGGTGCGTTTCGAAGGCGGCACCAGCCGGCTGCTGCCGGAAGACGCCGACGCGTACTTCGCCACGCGTGCGCGCGGCAGCCAGATCGGTGCGTGGGCGTCGGCGCAGTCGCAGACGCTGCCCGACCGCGACACGTTTGAACAGCGCGTTGCCAAATACGAAGCCGAGTTCGAAGGCCGCGACGTAACCCGGCCGCCGTACTGGGGTGGCTACCTGATGCAGCCGAACATGGTGGAATTCTGGTACGGGGCGGAATTCCGCCTGCACGAGCGCGTTCGCTGGGACCGCTTCGGTGAAACCTGGCGCAGCCGGTTGTTGTATCCATGAGCCGCGCGCAGCCCGTGCAGCATGTCGCGCAGCATGGGTTTACCGTGCATACGCGTGGCCGCGGGTTGTTCGACGTCACCCAGCAGATACGCGATGCCGTCACGGCAAGCGGCGTGGGCACGGGGCTTGCGCAAATATTCGTGCACCACACCAGTTGCTCGCTGTTGATCGGCGAGAACGCCGATCCCACCGTACAGGCGGATCTGGAGCGCTTCTTCGCACGCCTGGTGCCCGACGGCGATCCGATCTTCCGCCACGACGACGAAGGCCCGGACGACATGCCCGCGCACGTGCGCGCCATCCTTACCGGTTGCAGCCTGTCGGTGCCCGTGCATGCCGGCAAGCCGATGCTCGGCACCTGGCAGGGCATCTATCTCTATGAGCACCGCACGCATGCGCACCAGCGCAAGGTGACCATCACTGTGCTGGGGCATTGACCTTGTCCGACGCTTTTCCGCAGCGCATCGTCTGCCTGACCGAAGAACCCACCGAGGTGCTCTACGCCATTGGCGAAGAGCACCGCATCGTGGGTATCTCGGGCTTTACCGTGCGGCCGCCGCGGGCGCGCAAGGAGAAGCCGAAGGTATCGGCGTTCACCAGCGCAAAGATCGGCGCCATCCTCGACCTCAAGCCGGATCTTGCGATCGGTTTTTCCGATATCCAGGCCGATATCGCGCGCGACCTGATCCAGGCTGGCGTCGAGGTTTGGATCAGCAACCACCGCAGCGTCGAAGGCATCGTGGCCTATATCCGGCGCCTGGGCGCCATGGTCGGCGCGAGCGACCGCGCCGAAGCGCTGGCGCAGCGCGCCGAGGCGCAATTGGCACGCGTCTTGGCACTCGCCGCCGCCTTGCCGCGGCGGCCGAAGGTGTATTTCGAAGAATGGGACGATCCGCAGATCACCGGCATCCGCTGGGTCGCCGAATTGATCCGCATCGCCGGTGGCGATGACGTGTTCCCCGAATTGATGATGGAGCCCCTGGCCAAGCAGCGCATCCTGGCCGATCCGACGGAAGCTGCGCGCCGCATGCCGGACATCATCCTGGGTTCCTGGTGCGGCAAGCGCTTCCAGCCCGGCACCGTCGCAGCACGCGAAGGCTGGGCGGATGTTCCCGCCGTGCGCAACGGCGACCTCTACGAGATCAAGTCACCGCTCATCCTGCAGCCGGGTCCGGCTGCGATCTTCGATGGGCTGGATGCCATGCATGCGATCATCGCTTCGTGGGCTGCGCGCCACGCCTGAAGTATCGTCAGTCGACGATGAAATCCTGGTTGAATTCCGCGTGCTGGGTCGTGCCGCCCTTAGGCGTGACATCCAGCGAAAAATGCAGTGAGCCGGAGCTTGGTACGGTGAAGGTGCCAAGGTACGTGGTACTGCCGCCCTCGCTGATCTTGCGGAAGGTGATGGGTACGTTGTCGCCGGTGAGCGTGGTGACCTTCGCCTTCACCGTGGCCTCGACGCTCTCGTCGTTGGCGATGCGGCTGGCCGAGACGTTCAGCAAGCCCTGTTCCGGCGTGTGCGCCACGCCCTGTGCCTTGGCTGACGCGGCGGGAAGGCCGTCGGCGGACAGTGCGTTGTAGCGCACGATGAAGTCGCCGGCGCGCATGCTATCGGCCAGGGCGGGGCCGGTGAGCGCCAGCAATGCAAGAA
>NZ_DATHFX010000305.1:0-15808 GCF_035317885.1 Pinirhizobacter sp. | reverse complement strand
CCTTGGCGGCGTTGGGATTGTCCGACGCCTTCTGGATGTCCTTCACGGTGATCAGGCCGCGAAGCTGGAAGTCGTCATTCACCACCAGCACTTTCTCGATGCGGTGGCGATGGAGCAGTTCCAGCACGACCTGGTGGTCTTCACCTTCGCGTCCGGTCACCAGGCGCCCTTCGCGGGTCATGATGTTGCGCACCGGATCGTCGTGCTTGCGCTCGAAGCGCAGGTCGCGGCTGGTGACGATGCCGACCAGTTTTTCACCGTCGACCACCGGCACACCGGAGATGTTGTGCTTGCGGGTGAGCGCGATCACGTCACGGATGGAGGTGTTCGGGCCCACCGTGATCGGGTTGCGGATGACGCCGGCCTCGAACTTCTTCACAAGGCGTACTTCGGCGGCCTGCTGCTCCCACGAGAGGTTCTTGTGGATGATGCCGATACCGCCGTTCTGCGCCATGGTGATGGCCAGCCGTGCTTCGGTGACCGTATCCATGGCAGCCGAGACGATGGGAATGGCCAGGCGAAGGCCGCGGGTGAAGCGCGTGGAGGTGTCCACGTCGCGCGGCATGGTCGTGGAATGACCGGGTACCAGATAGACGTCGTCGTAGGTGAGAGCCTCGGCGAGGATGCGCATGGCGAGTGTTCCCGCGAGTAAATCACGCCATTATACGATATCGCGGCCCCGCATGCCGCAGTGCGTCACGAGAGCGGCGTGGCGCCTGTCCCGTCCCGGGCTTCGGCCGCTTCCAGGGTGTTTTCCATCAGCGTGGCGACGGTCATCGGCCCCACGCCACCGGGTACGGGCGTGATCCACGAGGCGCGGCGGGAGGCCGGCTCGAACTCCACGTCGCCCACCAGGCGGCCGTCTTCCAGGCGGTTGATGCCCACGTCGATCACCACCGCGCCTTCCTTGATCCATTCGCCCTTCACCAGCCCCGGCTTGCCGGCGGCCACCACCAGGATATCGGCCTGGCCGACGAAATCGGCCAGCCCCTGCGTGAACTTGTGGCAACTGGTAGTGGTGCAGCCGGCGATCAAGAGCTCCAGGCCCAGCGGGCGGCCCACGTGGTTCGATACACCCACGATCACCGCGTGGCGGCCGCGCACGGGGCGGTCGGTATGGCCCAGCAGGGTCATCACGCCGCGCGGCGTGCACGGGCGCAGGCCGAAGCGGCGCAGGGCCAGGCGGCCTACGTTCACGGCCTGGAAACCATCGACATCCTTGCCCGGATCGATGCGGTCGACCAGGGCGTCTTCGTCGATATGCCGCGGCAACGGCGACTGCACCAGGATGCCGTGGACGGACGGATCGGCGTTGAGGTTGTCGATGAGGGTGATGACTTCTTCCTGCGTCGTATCGGCGGGAAGGTCATAGGCGAAGGAATGGAAGCCGATCTGCAGGCAGGCCTTCCGCTTGTTTCGCACGTACACCGCGGAGGCGGGATCCTCGCCCACCATCACCACGGCAAGGCCGGGTGCGGGGCGGCCATCGGCCACGCGGCGGGCGACGCGCCGGCCGATATGGTCGAGCAGCTCCTGGGCGATGCGCTTGCCGTCGAGGATGCGTGCGGTCATGGGCCTGGTCGTGCGGGAGAGTCGGCCATTATCGCAAATACCGGCGTATTGCGGGTTGGACTCTTGCTCCTTAAGGTGGGGCACCGCAAAGCAGCGCGCAGCAGGACGTCAACACCATGAGCCAGGGCCGGCCCTTGCGGCTATTCCGAATCCTCCGGACCCTGCTCGCGGTGATAACCATCGCCGCGGCGAGCACGTTTCCAACCAGCGTCCGGGCCGCCGCCCCGCCCACCCCGGCAGGCTGGCAGCAGGTGTTCATGGACGACTTCAATGGCGCCGCGGGCGAACAGCCTTCGCGCCTGACCTGGGACTACAACCTCGGCCGTGCGTGGCCCGGTGGACCCTTGGGTTGGGGCAACGACGAAGTGGAGACCTACACCGAAGCACCGGACAACATCCGCTTCGACGGCGAAGGGAACCTGCTGATCATTCCCTTGCGCGATGCGAGGGGAAACTGGACCTCCGCGCGCATCCAGACCCTCAATGAAACCTTCAAGGCGCCCGAACACGGCGTGATGCGCGTCCAGGCGCGCCTGCGGCTGCCCCAGGTGGCTGGCGACGCGGCGCTGGGCTACTGGCCTGCTTTCTGGATGCTCCCGGGGGCCTCGGCGCCGCTGTGGCCCGGCGGCGGTGAGTTCGACATCATGGAAAACGTCAACGGCCTGGATCGCCATTGGGGCGTCTTGCATTGCGGCGTGCGTCCTGCCGGTCCCTGCAACGAGATGAGTGGCATCGCCGCCAACCAGCCTTGTCCGAAGGTGAGCTGCCAGGCCGATTTCCACATCTATACCTTCGAGTGGGATCGCAGTACCCAGCCTGAGCAGTTGCGCTGGTACATCGATGGAGAAGTGTTCCATCAGGTCGATCAAACGATGCTGCCGGCCAATACCTGGCAGAGCTTCGCGGCACACCAGGGTTTTTTGATCGTGCTGAACGTCGCCGTCGGCGGTCATTTCCCCGACCAGCTATCCGGACGGAGCACCCCGATCGATGCAACAGAACCCGGCCATCCGTTCACCATCGACTACGTCGTGGTATGGACGCAGAAGGCTTCGACGTCGCCGTAACCGGTAAAGCGTGCATCGACGCCACAGCCCGGACACGCCCGATCGCGTGGCAAGAGGATCTGGCGAAAGCGCATGGCAAGGGCGTCGTAGGTGAGCAACCGGCCCACCAGCGGTTCGCCGATGCCAAGCAGGAGCTTCAGCACCTCGGTGGCCTGCAACAGGCCGATCATGCCCGGCAGTACGCCCAGGACACCCGCCTCGCTGCAGTTGGGAGCGTCGCCCGCTGCGGGCGGCTGGGGAAACAGGCAGCGGTAACAGGGGCTGTCGTCACGGCGCGGGTCGAACACGCTTACCTGGCCTGAAAACCGTTCCACCGCTCCGTAGACCAGCGGGATCTTCAATCGCAAGGTCGCTGCGGCGAGCAGATAACGCACGGAAAAATTGTCCGCGCCATCGAGCACGACATCGTGGCCTTCGATCAGGCTCTGAACGTTGGCTGCCTGCAGCCGCTCAGCCCTCGCCGTGACGGAAATCGACGGATTCAGGTCAAGCAATTGCGCACGCGCAGATTCAACCTTGGCCATGCCGATGCGACTATCGGCGTGCACCACCTGGCGGTGCAGATTGCTGCGTTCCACGCGGTCGTCATCGATCAGGGTGAGATGGCCCACGCCTGCGCCGGTGAGGTAGAGCATGGCCGGCGCCCCAAGCCCGCCGGCACCGATGATGGCCACCTTTGAGGCCGCCAGGCGCGCCTGTCCGGCGACGCCCACCTGCGGCAAGATCAACTGCCTGGCGTAGCGATCGGCGGCGTCGGTGTCGAGCAGCCCCGCGGCCCGTGGCAGGCCCTCCGCGCTCCAGCGAGCGAGGCCACCGGCGACGGATGCGACATCCCGGTAACCCATGTCGAGCATCGTGGCCGCGGCCAGGCGCGAGCGAACGCCGCTGCCGCAAATCAGCAGGACCGGAGTAGCCAGATTGGGTACCAGCGTCGCCGCACGCGTCGGAAGAAGTCCCCGTGGAACACCCAGGGATCCTTCAGCCACCGATGCGCGTTCGTCGTCTTCGCGTACATCCAGCAGCACCGCGCCCTGCCCCTGCCGAACCCGGGCCTCGGCCGGCGTCACCTCGCGCACGTCCTTGCGCGGCTCGGCGGGCGACGATGGCAGGTGGCTCATGGTGTCTCCGGAGGGTTACTTCTCGCGGCGCTTGGCGTTGCGGATCATCCGCTGGCGCTTTTGTTTCTGGCTGTCGGTAAGAACGTTCTTCTTGCCGGCGAAAGGGTTTTCGCCATCCTTGAAATCGATACGCACGGGTGTTCCTTCCAGCTTGTAGCGCTTGCGGAAGAAGCCTTCAAGGTAGCGGCGGTAGGCCGGGGCGATGTGCTTGGTACGGCTGCCGTGGATCACGATCGTGGGCGGGTTGGAACCGCCCGGATGGGCATAGCGAAGCTTGGGCGCATGGCCGCGGACCAGCGGCGGCTGGTAGCCCTCGTAGGCCTGCTCGAGCGTACGGGTGAGATCGCTGGAGGTGAGTTGGCGCGTGGCGGCGGCGTGGGCGCGCACCACGGCCCGCATCAGCTCGCGCAGGCCCGAGCCGTGAAGCGCGGAGATGAACACCGTCTTGGCCCACTCCACGAACGACAGGCGGCGCTCCAGGGCACGCTTGCATTGCTCGCGCGCGTAGTCGTCCATGTCGTCCCACTTGTTCACGCAGATCACCAGCGCGCGGCCTTCCTCGATGGCGTGGCCGATCAGGGTGAGGTCCTGGTCGGCAAGGTTCTCGCGGGCGTCGATCAGGATCACCGTCACCTGGGACGCAGCAATACTTTGCAACGTTTTGATAACGCTGAACTTCTCGACCGCTTCTTCGACGCGGGCACGGCGGCGGACGCCGGCGGTATCGATCAGGGTGAACAGCTTGCCATCGCGTTCGAGCGGTACACGGATGGGATCGCGGGTGGTGCCGGCCACTTCGGAGACGATCAGGCGGTCTTCGCCCAGCAGACGGTTGATCAGGGTGGACTTGCCGGCGTTGGGGCGGCCGGCGATGGTGACGCGGATGCCCTCGTCGGAGAGGCCGGGGTCCGTATCGTCCTGGTCGGGCGGCAACATCGGCAGCGTGGCGGCGACGAGGGCATCCACGCCTCGCCCGTGCGCGGCCGACAACGGCATGGTGTGGGTTACGCCAAAGCGCGAGAACTCGGCCAGGGCGCTGGGTTCGTCCACGCCGTCGGTCTTGTTCACGCCCACGATCACCGGCTTCCCCGAGCGGCGAAGCTCATCGAGGATGGCGGCGTCCTGCGGTAGCAGGCCATCGCGCGCGTCGACCACGAAAACCAGCACGTTGGCCTCGGCCACGGCCAGGCGCACCTGCTGCGCCGTCAGGCCCTCGATGCCCTCGTCGCGGCCGGACAGGCCGCCGGTATCCACCAGCACGAACGAACGCTCGCCCAGCCGGCAGACGCCGTAGTGGCGGTCGCGGGTAACACCCGGCATGTCCGCCACGAGGGCATCACGGCTACGCGTGAGTGCATTGAAAAGAGTCGACTTACCAACGTTCGGGCGGCCGACCAGGGCAACGACAGGCAACATGGCGGCGCGTTTCCGAAAGGATCTTAAGGTGCGGCGATGCGATAGGCGCCGATATGACCCTCGACATCTTCCACGTAGACGGTGTTGCCAACGACGACCGGCTGCGAACGGATGGCCTTCTTCGACAGGCGCTCGCGCGCAACGAGTTTGCCGTCGGCGCTAGCGAGCCAGTGCACGTAGCCTTCAAGGTCGCCCACGACGATGTATTCGCCCTGCGCGGCGGGGCCGGTGAGCCAGCGGTACTTCAGCGCATCCTGCTTCCACATGTCCGCGCCGCCGCTCTTGTCGAAGGCCCAGAGATTGGATTGTTCATCCACGCCGTACACGGCGTTGCCATGCACGTCGATCGAGGTATAGCTGGAGAACGGGCGGTTCCATAGCGGGCGGCCGCTGGGGCCGTCCACCGCGCTGAGCTGGCCGTGATAGGCCGCCGCGAATAGCGTGCTGCCGTCGAGCACCACGGCGCCGTCGGCGTCGTTCAGGCGATCGATCTCGGTACGGCCTTCACCGCTGGACAGGCCCTGTTCCCAGAGCTTCTCGCCGTTGTCCATGCGTAGCGCCACCAGCTTGCCGTTGTCGCTGCCAAAGAACACCACGCCGTTGGCCACCAGCAGCGGGCCGTTGCCACGCAGGCTCAAGGTAGGCACGGCGGTCTGGTCGTAGGCCCAGCGGCGCTCGCCCGTGGCCGAGTCCAGGCCGTACAGGCGGCCGTCGGCGGTGCGCACCACGACCAGGTTGCCGACGATGGCAGGTGCAGTGATCACCTCGGCGGTGACCTCGGCCGTCCAGCGCTTGGCACCGTCCTTCGCACCCAGGCCGTAGACGTGGCCGTCGAGCGTGCCGACCACCAGCAGGTCGCCCGCCACCGTGGGACCGCCCGCCATGAAGGCGTCCGGACGCTTCTTGTCGCCCCAGCCGAACCAGCCGTGGGTGCGCGACTTCTGCCGCCACACGGTTTTGCCGGTATTGGCATCGATGGCGATGAGGTCGCCATCGGCACTGGCGGCATAAAGCACGCCATCGACCACTTCAGGCTGCAGGCGCACGCCTGTCTTCACCGCGCCATCGCCCACGCTCGACTTCCACAACCGCTCGACCTTGAGCGTGGGTGTGAGCTCGGTGAGCTTGGTCGGCGGTTCGATGTTTTCTTTCTTGGCGTTATGGCAACCGGCCAGGACGGCGACGGACGCCAGAGCAGCCACTAAGAGGAACCGTTTCATGCACCCTGCTTTCCGGCCGCGGCCAGATCGTCAATCTTCAGTTTCACCACGCCGCGTTGCGGCGCGCTGTCGTCCATCGAGGCCATCGCAGCCTGGTAGGCCTTGCGGGCCTCCTCGATGCGTCCAAGCTTGACCAGCGCATCGCCGCGTAGTTCCTGCACAAGGGAAATGTAGGCGCCCTTGGGCATCGTATCGAGAGTGGAAATTGCCTGGTCGGCGTGGCCGGCAGCCAGGCGAACCTGGGCCGCGCGCAGTTGCACCAGGCCCTTCACCGCATCGTCGGTGGCGTGCGCCTGGGCCCAGTCGAGGGCCACCTGGGCCTTGTCGAGCTGGTTGGCTTCGGCCGCCACCCGGGCGCGGTCGGCGGACGCGAACACGGCGTAGGTGGTATCGGTGAATTGTGTTTGCAGGCGGTCGATGCCGGCATCGGCCTCGGCGGACTTGTTGGTTGCCAGGGCCACCTGAACCTGTTCATACAGAGTGGCCGCTTCCGCTTCATGGTCGGCGCGGTGGCTCTTCCACTTCTGGTAGCCGAAGATCAGCAACAGGCCCAGGACAATGCCGACGATGATGGAGACGCCGTTCTGACGCAGCCACTGCTGGATGCGTTCACCCTGTTCGTAGTCGTCGTATGAATCGAAAGACATGCATGCACCGTGGAGGGGACAGTTCGAAGCCCCGCGCGCCCGACGTGGCGGGCAGGAATACCCGCCGGATGCGCGAAAAGCGCGTCCGGCCGGGTGAATGAATAAGGATACCTTAAAAGCCGGTGACGCGGCCGGGGGCCGCGCGCAAGGGATCAGTTGTTGGTCGGTGCCGGCGGAGTGCCGCCCACTGCCTGGGCCTGGCCATCACGGACATCCACCTTGAAACGGGCCACGTTGGCCCGGCGGAAGCCGTCCAGGGCCACCGGCTTGCCGTCGACCGTGGCCTGGGCGCCGGTGGCGTTGCCGATGCGCACGTCCATGTTGCCGTCGCTGCGGTAGCTTCGCGTGGTGCCTGCCGGCAGCATGCCGTACTCAAGCCGCGAGCCATCGGCTGCAAGTACCTCGACCCAGCTGGCCGAAGGCACGGTGAGCGAAAGGGTATGGCTGCCCTGCCCCGCCGCACTGGTGGTATCGGCGGCGGGGACATCCACCTTGGCCGCGGCGACGCGGTTGTCCATGTTCGGGAAAATCGCCATGGAGGCCAGCAACGGCTGCTGGTCGTCCACCGGCGTGGGTGCCGGCGGCCGGGCGACTGCTACCGCGGCGACGGCCTTGGTCCCGGCGCTGGTGCTGGACGTGGCCGGCGCGGTGTCCTGCTGCGCCACGGGCGACGCGTCCAGTGGCGCCAGGCGAGCGAGATCGCGGTCGAACGTACCGCGCACGCCGAACCAGATCAGCGGTACCACGATGACGGCCGTGAGCACCACGTATTGGGCTGCCGTCATGTAACGATCGAGCAGGTAGCGCGAATGCGAGATGCCGCCGGTGACCACCAGGGTCGGCTGCTTCGATTTCGTGCGTTCGACTTCCTCGGCGATGGCGGTTTCGTCCACGCCCAGGAAACGGCCGTACTTGCTGAGGTAGCCTGCCAGGTACACCTGGTAGTCGATGCCACCGTATTCGCCGGCCTCGAGCTGGCGCAGCAGCCGCGATGGCAAGCGTAGTTGATGGGTGCAGGCCTCGATGTCCAGGCCCCGTGCCTCGCGCGCCGCGCGGAGGCGGTCGCCGAAGCGGGGGGCAAAAACCACCGATTCCTCAAAGCGATGCTCCGCCACGGCAGGCACGTCCGGGACGGCCTCCACAGGCGTCTCCGGTGCCGTCTCGCCGTCTGCCGCCCCCGCGGCATCGGCACGGAACAGGTCTTCGTGATCCTGGCTACCGTTCATATTGGGCTTTTTCGTGTTCATTGACGTGCTGTCGCGTCCGTGGCGCGCGCCTGTTCCGAATCCGGGAACTGTGTGCGTAGCCGCCTGATGTAGTCCTGGGCACCCTCGCCATTGCCCAGACGGAGCTCGATGTCGTGACCGAGCTTCAATGCATCCGGGCTGCTCTGGCCTGAAGCTTCATATCGCTGCAGGAAAGCGCGGGCGCGGAACGCATCGTTCTTAAGGTACAGCACATGTGCCAGCTGATACAGCGCCTCGTTGTTGCGGGCGTTGCGTGCCAGCGCCTTGCGGAAATCGATCTCCGCGGTGTCGTACTGGTTGGACTTGAGCTGGCACGTGCCTGCGTTGGTCAGGGCCACGTCCGGCGTGTCGTAATAGGGATCAACTACCGCCCGGTCGAAGTAGACCTGGGCCTCGGCGGCCTTGCCCGACTTGCACAGGAAGACGCCGTAGTTGTTGTTCGGGGCGCCCTTCTTCGGCTCCAGTTCCACGGCGCGCTTGTAGTGGATGGCAGCGTTGGCGTCGTCGCCGATGCGCTCGTAGAGCACCGCGATCACCGTGTGCGCCGGGGCGTACTTGTCGCTGAACTGCAGCGCCTTGGTCAGCTTCTCCATCGCATCCTGGAGCTGGCCGTTCTGCATGTACTGCTGGCCGAGCTCGGTATGGATGCGCGCGCCTTCCAGGGCACGGTCTTCCTTGGTGCTCTGCTTAAGATTCAGATGATCGGCGTTCAAGGCGTCTTTCGGCACCGGCGGCGGCTTCGGCTGCGAGTGGCACGCGGCCAGCAGCATCGTTGCGCCCAACAGCCATGAACACTTACGCAGCATGGTTGACCCCGTCTTCCAGACGCTTGCGAAACTCCGCCTGCCGGCGGGTGCGGTCCATTACCTGTCCCTTCAACTGCCCACAGGCGGCGTCGATGTCGTCGCCGCGGGTACGGCGCAGCATCGTCAGCACGTTGGCACTGAGCAGCTGCGTCTGGAAATTGTGGATCGCATCCGGCCCGGAACGCTCAAAACGCGTACCCGGGAACGGATTGAACGGAATCAGGTTCACCTTGTTGTGGCCCGGCAGCCGGCGCATGAACTTGATCAGCTGGCGAGCGTGCTCGGGCTGGTCGTTCACGCCCTTCATCAGGGTGTATTCGAAGGTGATGTGCGTGCGCGGCTTGCGGGCGATGTAGCGCTCGCATGCAGCGGCAAGCTCGGCGATCGGGTAACGCTTGTTCAGCGGTACCAGTTCGGTGCGAAGCTCGTCGTTGGCGGCATGCAGCGACACCGCCAGCGATACGTCGCTTACCGCCGAGAGCTTGTCGATCATCGGCACCAGGCCCGCGGTGGACAAGGTGACGCGCTTGGACGCAAGGCCAAAGCCCAGGTCGTCGCGCATCAGGCTCATCGCCGCCACCACGTTGTCGAAATTCAACAACGGTTCGCCCATGCCCATCATCACCACGTTGGTGATGCGGCGCTGCTGGTGCGGAACGTTGCCCAGGTGCTTTGCCGCCACCCACACCTGACCGATGATCTCGGCGGTGGAAAGGTTGCGGTTGAAGCCCTGGGTGGCGGTGGAGCAGAACTGGCAATTGAGGCCACAACCGACCTGCGAGGACACGCATAGCGTGCCTCGCGTGGGCTCTGGAATATAGACAGTTTCCACTGCATTGCCGCCATCCATGCCCAGCAGCCACTTGTGCGTGCCGTCGATGGCTGCCTTGTCCAGCAGGGTGTTCGGCGGACCGATGTAGCAGGCTTCCTCGAGCTTGGCGCGCAGCGCCTTGCCGACGTCGGTCATGTTGCCGAAGTCGCTTTCAAGGTGGTGGTAGATCCACTTCATCACCTGCTCGGCGCGATACGGCTTCTCGCCCAGTTGCGCGAAGAAATCACGCAAGCCCTGGCGATCGAAGTCGAGCAGATTGACTTTGCCTTGGTCGGTCACGTCGATACTCAGCGGGAAAGGACTTCCGTCGAAGCGAAGAAGTAAGCGATCTCCACTTTGGCGGTATCAACAGCGTCCGAACCGTGTACGGCATTGGCGTCGATCGAATCGGCGAAGTCGGCGCGGATGGTGCCGGCGTCGGCCTTCTTCGGATCGGTTGCGCCCATGAGGTCGCGGTGCTTCAGGATCGCGCCCTCACCTTCGAGCGCGGTGATCATCACCGGGCCGGAGATCATGAAGTCGACCAATGCCTTGAAGAACGGACGCTCAGCGTGCACAGCGTAGAAACCTTCAGCTTCGGCGCGCGAGAGCTGCTTGAACTTGGCGGCCACGATCTTCAGGCCGGCTTTCTCGAAACGGGCATAGATTTCGCCGATGACGTTCTTGGCGACGGCGTCGGGCTTGATGATGGAAAGGGTGCGCTCCAGCGCCATACGGGTACTCCGGGGAAAAAGTTAAGCCAGCCCCTAAGGGAAGGATGTCAGTAGCTTGCAACGAAATGCATAAGTAATTACGTACTTAGCTCACGAAATGTTGACAGATTCTAGCTGATTCGCAAGGGGTTTCCATGGCCGTTCCATGACGTTTGACCCAGATGGGGCCACGGGCGTATTCTCAAACGATCGTTTGATTCGAACGCTCGGGATCGGTCCATGAATTCCTCGCCCTTTTCTACCAAGGAACGCATCCTGGGAGCGGCGGAGAGCCTGTTCGCCACCCATGGTTTCGCCGGGGCGTCGCTGCGGCAGGTCACGGCGGCGGCAAAAGTCAACCTGGCAGCGGTGAACTACCACTTCGGCTCGAAGGAAAAGCTCATCGAGGAAGTGTTCCGCCGGCGCCTGGACGAGCTCAATACCCGCCGCCTGGGCGCCCTCGGGCGCCTTGCCCTGAAACCGGACACTACGCTTGAAGCCGTGCTCGAAGCGTATATCGGGCCCGCCCTGGACCTTTCACGCACCGGCGGAGGCGGGGCAGCCTTCGTCCGCGTGCTGGCCCGGGCCTATGCCGAGCACAATGAAACCCTGCGCCGGTTCCTCTCGGAGAACTACGGCCACGTCCTGCGCCAGTTTGCCGCCGAGTTCCAGCGCCTGTTGCCTTCCTTGAGCAAGGAAGAACTCTACTGGCGGCTGGACATCGTCACCGGCGCCCTCACTTACGCCATGGCCGACTTCGGCATCATCCAGCGCAAGAACGAAGTGGCCGAACAGGCCCACCGTGAGCAGGCGGCCGACCACCTGGTGCACTTTGCCGCCGCGGGCCTGCGGGCCCCCTCCCCCCATCCGGCGCCCCGGGGCTGAGTCTTCCGCCCCTGCCGCCTTTGCCTTGAAAACGCATCACCGGAGAACACCATGACCGCAACACCATTACGCATCCGCAAGGCCGCCGTGCTGGGCGCGGGTGTCATGGGCGCGCAGATCGCCGCGCACCTGACCAACGCAGGCGTCGAAACCGTACTGTTCGACCTTGCCGCCAAGGAAGGGCCCAAGAGCGGCATTTCGCTCAAGGCCATCGACAACCTCAAGAAGCTCTCGCCGGCCCCGCTGGCCGGCAAGGACGTAGCCGCTGCCATCATCCCGGCCAATTACGACGAGCACCTGGGCCTGCTGGCCGATGTGGACCTGGTGATCGAGGCGATCGCCGAACGGATGGACTGGAAGCTTGATCTGTATAAGAAGATCGCTCCCCACGTGTCGGCCACCGCGGTGCTCGCCAGCAACACCTCGGGCCTGTCGATCAACGAACTGGCCTCGGCGCTGCCTGAGGAAATGCGCCACCGCTTCACCGGCGTGCATTTCTTCAACCCGCCACGCTACATGCACCTGGTGGAGCTGATTCCGACAAAGCTCACCGAAAAGGGCGTGCTCGAGGGCCTGGAGGCGTTCCTTACCACCACGCTGGGCAAGGGCGTGGTGTACGCGCGCGATACCCCGAACTTCATCGGCAACCGCATCGGCGTGTTCTCGATGCTGTCCACGATGTACCACACCGACAAGTTCAAGCTCGGTTTCGACGTGGTCGACGCCCTCACCGGTCCCGCCGTGGGCCGCCCCAAGAGCGCTACCTATCGCACCGCGGATGTCGTGGGCCTGGACACCATGGCCCATGTGATCAAGACCATGGCCGACACCCTGCCCGACGACCCGTGGCACACGTACTTCAAGGCACCCGCCGTGCTCGAGGCCCTGATCGCCAAGGGCGCACTGGGCCAGAAGACCGGCGCGGGCTTCTATCGCAAGGCCGGCAAGGACATCGTGGTACTGGATCCGGCCAAGCAGGATTACGTGCCGAGCGAACCGAAGGTGGCGGATGAAGTGACCGCCATCCTGGCCATCAAGGACCCGTCGGAGAAGTTCGGCAAACTGCGCGCATCGAACGATCCGCAGGCGCAGTTCCTGTGGTCGGCCTTCCGCGACCTCTTCCACTACAGCGCCTACCATCTGGGCGACATCGCCGAAACGGCGCGCGATGTCGACCTTGCCATCCGCTGGGGCTACGGTTGGAAGCTCGGTCCCTTCGAGACCTGGCAGGCCGCAGGTTGGCAGCAGGTGGCACAGTGGATCGACGAAGACATCAAGGCCGGCAAGACCATGAGCAACGCGCCGCTGCCGGCGTGGGTCACCGACGGCCGCAAGGGTGTACATGGCAAGGATGGCAGCTGGTCCGCCGGTGCCGGGGCCGACAAACCCCGTTCCACGCACCCGGTGTACAAGCGCCAGCTGTTCCCCGACCCGATCCTGGGCGAGTCGGCCGACAAGGGCACGACCGTATGGGAGAACGAGGGCGTACGCCTGTGGACGCTTGGCAATGACGATGTCGGCATCGTGTCGTTCAAAACCAAGATGAACACCGTGAACGACTTCGTGCTCGACGGCGTGCAGGAAGCCGTGCGCCAGGCAGAAGCGAAGCTGCGCGCGGCCGTGCTGTGGCAAACCGGCGAGCCGTTCTCGGCCGGTGCGGACCTCAAGGGTGCGCTGGGGCTGCTCAAGGAAAACAAGATCGCCCAGTTCGAGGCCATGGTGTCCAACTTCCAGGCCACCAGCATGAGCATCAAGTATTCGCTGGTGCCGGTGGTGGCGGCCGTGCGCGGCCTGGCCTTAGGGGGCGGCTGCGAATTCCAGATGCACTCGGCCCGTACGGTGGCGGCGCTTGAAAGCTACATCGGCCTGGTCGAGGCGGGCGTGGGCCTGTTGCCCGCCGGTGGCGGCCTGAAGGAACTGGCCGTGCGCGCGGCACGCCTGTCGCCGGAAGACCCCTTCGAAGTGTTGAAGAAAGTATTCGAGACGATTGCCATGGCGAAGGTGTCCGGCAGCGCGATCGAGGCCAAGCAGATGGGCCTGCTGCGTCCCGACGACGTGGTGGTGTTCAACGCCTTTGAACTGCTGTACGTGGCCAAGCAGCAGGCGATCGCCCTGGCTGAGTCGGGCTACCGTCCGCCGATGCCGGGTCGCGCCATCCCTGTCGCCGGCGACGTCGGGACGGCGACCTTCAAGGCCTCGCTTGCCAACCTCGCCGAAGGCTACTTCGCTTCGCCGCACGACGTCCACATCGCCTCGGCGATAGCCGACACGCTATGCGGCGGTCGAATCGAGCGCGGCTCGACGGTGGATGAGGCATGGCTGCTGGCGCTGGAGCGCAAGCATTTCGTCGCCCTGGCGCAGACGGAAAAGACCCAGGCGCGCATCGCACACACCATGACGACGGGCAAGCCGCTGCGGAACTGATGCGCCTCGCGCACGCCGCCACGACTTCCCCCTTTTATCCAGGATAAGACCATGAGCAAGCAAGTCCAGGACGCCTACATCGTCGCCGCCACCCGCACACCGGTGGGCAAGGCGCCGCGCGGCGTTTTCCGCAACACCCGCCCCGATGACCTCCTCGCCCACGTGATCCGCGCCGTGATCGAACAGGCCCCGGGCATCGACCCGGCGCTGATCGCCGACGCCGTGATCGGCTGCGCGATGCCCGAAGCCGAGCAAGGCATGAACGTGGCACGCATTGGCGTGCTGCTGGCAGGCCTGCCCGACGTCGTACCCGGCGTCACCATCAACCGGTTCTGTTCCTCCGGCGTGCAGGCCATCGCCATGGCTGCCGACCGCATCCGCCTGGGCGAAGCCGACCTGATGCTCGCCGGCGGTACCGAGAGCATGAGCATGGTGCCGATGATGGGTCACAAGATCGCGATGAACCCGGCCATCTTCGAGAACGACGAAGACCGCGCTATCGCCTTCGGCATGGGCATCACCGCTGAAAAGGTGGCCGAGCGCTGGAAAGTCAGCCGCGAAGACCAGGATGCTTTCGCCCTGCAAAGCCACCAGCGCGCACTGGCTGCCCAGGCTGCCGGCGAGTTCAACGACGAGATCACCCCGTTCCAGCTCGACGACCGCTATCCGGATCTTGCCAACCGCAGCGTCAAAGAGGACCGCCGGATCATCACCATGGACGAAGGCCCCCGCAAGGACACAAGCCTGGACGTGCTGGGCAAGCTGAAACCGGTGTTCCGCAACGGCCAGTTCGGAGGTTCCGTCACGGCGGGCAACTCCTCGCAGATGTCCGATGGCGCCGGCGCCCTGCTGCTGGCCAGCGAAAAGGCCGTCAAGGACCACGGCCTCACCCCGCTGGCACGCTTGGTCGGCTTCGCCGTGGCCGGCGTGCCGCCGGAGATCATGGGCATCGGCCCGAAGGAAGCGATCCCGCGTGCACTGAAGCAGACGGGCTTGTCACAAGACCAGATGGACTGGATCGAACTGAACGAGGCCTTCGCCGCTCAGGCATTGGCGGTGATCGGCGACCTGGGCCTGGATCCTGCCAAGGTGAACCCGCTCGGCGGCGCCATCGCCCTGGGCCACCCGCTGGGCGCTACCGGCGCAATCCGCGCCGCCACGCTGATCCACGGCCTGCGCCGCCGCAAGCAGAAGTACGGCATGGTCACCATGTGCATCGGCACCGGCATGGGCGCCGCGGGCGTGTTCGAGGCCCTGTAAACAGCCAATGGGGCGGTTGACACCGCAACCGCCCCCGCTTTGCTACCCTCGGGGTCTAAGGAGAGGGAACGCATGAACAACGAGCAGGGCATCCATACCATCGACACCGGCTTCTGCCGGGACATCTTCGATGCGGCCTACCTCGTCACCCATGGCGGCCGGGGCGCCTTCATCGACAGCGGCACCAATCATTCTCTGCCTCGCTTCATCGATGCGCTGGACCGTGCCGGACTCACCGTCGGCGACGTTGACTGGTTGATCCTCACCCATGTGCACCTGGACCACGCCGGTGGCGCCGGCAAGCTGCTGGCGCAACTGCCCAACGCAAAGCTGCTGGTACATCCCCGCGGCGCGCGGCACATGATCGATCCTTCGGTGCTGGTCGCCGGCGCGACCGCTGTCTACGGCGCGGACGAAATGGAGGGCAGCTATGGCACGCTCGTGCCTGTGCCAGCGGAACGGGTGGTCGAAGCGCACGACCAGCACGAGGTCGACGTTGGCGGCCGCAAGCTCGTCGCCGTGGAAACGCCCGGACACGCCAAGCACCACATCGCCATCTGGGATGAGATGTCCCGCTCGTTCTTCACCGGCGACGTGTTCGGCCTTTCCTACCGCGAATTCG
>NZ_DATHFX010000304.1:0-2061 GCF_035317885.1 Pinirhizobacter sp. | reverse complement strand
AACGGCTTGACCAGGTCGAGGTCGGCGCCGGGCATGAGCTGGTCGGCCAGTTCCACCACCGTCACCTCACTGCCCAGGGCCGCATACACCGTGGCCATTTCAAGGCCAATGATGCCGCCGCCGACCACCAGCAATGTCTTCGGGACATCGCGCAATTCCAGGGCCCCGGTGGAGTCGATGATGCGCTCGTCGTCCCAGGGGAACGAGGGCAGCTTCATCGACTGCGATCCGGCGGCGATGATGGCGTGCTCGAAGCGGATCAGCAGCTTGCCGTCCTTGCCCTGCACTTCCAGCTCGTGCGGCGAAACAAACATGCCGGTACCGGTGACCACCTTGACCTTGCGTTGCTTGCCCATGCTGGCAAGGCCGCCGGTGAGCTTGCCCACCGCCTTGACCTTGAAATCGCGGAGCTTGTCCAGGTCGATCTTCGGCGCACCGAAGGTAATGCCGTGGGCCGCCATGGCACCGGCCTCTTCGATCACCGCCGCTGCATGCAGCAATGCCTTTGAAGGAATGCAGCCGACGTTGAGGCAGACTCCGCCCAGGGTGTCGTAACGCTCGACCAGGACGGTGTCCAGGCCGAGGTCCGCTGCGCGGAATGCCGCGCTGTAGCCGCCGGGACCGGAGCCGAGCACGACCACCTTGCATTCGATGTCGGCCTTGCGGCCGGTGCCGGTGGCGGCCTGCGGAGCCGGTGTCTGTTTTACCGGTTCCTGGGCCGGATCTGTCTTCTGCTGCGGCACGCCCTGGGTGGCGGATTGCGCCGCGGGCTTCTCCGGCGCGGAGGCGCGGGAAGCCACTGGCGCATTGGCAGCGGTAGTGTCAGCGGAAGCGGCATCGGCGATCTCGACCACGGCGAGGATATCGCCGGGATTGACCTCCTGGCCGATCTTCACCTTGACCTGCGTGACCTTGCCGCCGTCGCTGGCGGGGACGTCCATGGTGGCCTTGTCCGATTCGAGCGTGACCAGGCTTTGTTCCTTGGTGATCGTGTCGCCGACCTGGACCAGGATCTCGATCACCGGCACGTCGTGCGAACCGCCAAGGTCGGGGACTTTCAGTTCAATCGTCTTGGGCATCGTGATGCGTCCTGTTAGAGCAGCAGGCGACGGATGTCGCCGAGCTGGCTGGCCAGGAAGGACGCGAAGCGCGCGGCGAGCGCGCCATCGACAACGCGATGGTCATAGGACAGCGACAGCGGCAACATCAGGCGCGGGGCGAATTCCTTGCCGTTCCATACCGGTTTCATCTGCGCCTTCGACACACCCAGGATGGCAACTTCCGGTGCATTGACGATCGGCGTGAACGACGTGCCGCCGATGCCGCCCAGGGACGAGATCGAGAAACAACCACCGGACATCTCGGCCGGGCTGAGCTTCTTCTCGCGCGCCTTCTTCGACAGTTCGCCAAGCTCGGCTGCCAGTTCCAGGAGGCCCTTCTTGTCCGCGTCGCGGATCACCGGCACCACCAGGCCATCGGGTGTGTCCACCGCGATGCCGATGTGGAAGTACTTCTTCAGGGTGAGCTTCTCGCCGGTGACGTCCAGCGATGCGTTGAACGTGGGGTATTTCTTCAGCGCCGCGACCACCGCCTTGATCTGGAATACCAGCGGGGTGACCTTCAGGTCCTTGTTTTCCTCGCCGAGCTTCTTGCGGAAAGCCTCAAGCTCGGTGATGTCGGCATCTTCGTGCTGGGTGACGTGCGGGATCATCGCCCAGTTGCGGGCAAGGTTGGCGCCGGAGATCTTCTGGATGCGGGAGAGGGGCTTTTCCTCGATCTCGCCGAATTTCGCGAAGTCGATCTTCGGCCACGGCAACAGGTTCAGGCCGCCACCGGCGGCCACGGCGCCCGAAGCGCCGGGTTTAGCGCCAGAGGCGAGCGCGTGCTTGACCCAGGCCTGCACGTCTTCACGCTGGATGCGGCCACCACGGCCGGTACCCTGCACCTGGCCGATCTCCACGCCCAGTTCGCGGGCGAAGGCACGCACGGCGGGGCTGGCATAGGGAGCTTGGTCCGGCATGATCGTGCTGGCGTCGAAGGCCACCGGCGGCGTGCGCGGTT
>NZ_DATHFX010000303.1:0-2452 GCF_035317885.1 Pinirhizobacter sp. | reverse complement strand
AATGCTTCAAGCCCGCAGGGAGTGCGCCATGCGCATCGGCATCGTTACCGAGACCTACCCGCCGGAAGTCAACGGCGTGGCCTTGACTGTCCATAGCCTTGCGGCCGGCATGGCCGCCCTTGGCCATGCGGTGGACCTGGTTCGACCCCGCCAGCCGGGCCACGCGCCGTTCGCCGACGAACCTGGCATCGAGGCATTGCAAACCCCGGGCGTGGGCCTGCCGCGCTACCCGGGCCTGCGTTTTGGCCTGCCTGTCACCGGCCGCCTGGTTGCGCGCTGGAAGCGCGACCGCCCGGATGCGGTGTACGTGGCCACCGAAGGCCCGCTTGGCTGGGCCGCGATGCGCGCCGCGATCCGGCTGGGCATCCCGGTGGCGACCGGCTTCCATACCCGCTTCGACGCCTACGCCGGCCACTACGGCGTGAAATGGCTCACCCCGCTGGTGCGCAAGCACCTGCGCCGCTTCCACAATCGCGCCGACGCCACCTTGGTGCCCACCCGTGGGCTGGCCGCGGAGCTCGAGGCCATGGGCATTGTCAATTCACGCCTGCTGCGCCGTGCCGTGGACATTGATCTGTTCCATCCTTCTCGCCGCGACGATGCACTGCGCGCTTCCTGGGGTGCCGACGAAGACACCCTGGTGGTGCTGTACGTCGGCCGCATTGCCGCGGAAAAGAACCTGCCACTCGCCCTGGCCTCCTTCGAGGCCGCCAAGGCACGCCACCCGAAAGCGCTTTACGTGTGGGTGGGCGATGGCCCGGAACGCGCCGCATTGCAGGCGGCTCACCCGGACTTTGTTTTCGCCGGCATGCGCAGCGGCGAGGACCTTGCAGCGCACTACGCCAGCGCCGATCTCTTCGTCTTCCCCAGCCTCTCCGAAACTTTCGGCAATGTCGTCCTGGAAGCCCTGGCCGCTGGCGTGCCAGTGGTGGCCTATGACGAGGGCGCCGCGCGTGAGCACGTGGTCGATGGCGTGAACGGCGTGCGCATCGAAAGCGGCAACGAGAAAAGCTTCATCAACTGCGCCGCCTGCGTCGCCAGCGATCTGCGCCAGTTGCATGCCATGGGCCGTGCCGCTCGGCACGGCGTATCGTCACTGGCGCCGGGCGCCGTGATCGCCGATTTCGAACGACTTCTGAAAAGTCTGGTCACGGAGCGCAGCCATGAGCACCATGCCACGTCCGCAACGGCTTGACCGCCGCGTCACCCTCGCCGCCAACCGCTGGGGCACACGCAGCGCTGTCGGCGCCTTTTTCGGAGCGGTAAGCCGGCTCGGCGACGGCATCTTCTGGTATGCCGTCATCGCCATCCTGGCCGTGGCCGGCGGTTGGCGCGGCATGCAGGCGGCAGGCCAGATGCTGCTTACCGGCCTGATCGCCCTGCAGCTCTACCGCGTCCTGAAGCGCTGGACGCGCCGCCCCCGCCCCTTCCGCAACTGCCCGGGCGTGATCGCGCATATTCCGCCGCTGGATGAATTCAGCTTTCCGTCCGGACATACGCTGCAGGCGGTGAGCTTCACCGTGGTGGCTGTGCACTATTTCCCGGTACTGGCGCCGCTGCTGATTGGCTTCACGGCGCTAGTGGGCGCTTCGCGGGTGATCCTGGGGCTGCACTATCCGTCGGATGTGATCGCCGCCACGGCGATCGGGCTTGCGCTGGGCAATGCGTCGCTGCTCGCAATGAGCTGAGGCACAAGGTCCTCCTCGTCCATCGGGGTGGACACGCCGTAAGCAAGGTGACGCAAGCCCTTGTCTCGGCATGACCCGTGCCGGGTTATCCACAGGCTTTCCCAACGACTGTCCCCATCGGGTGTGGATAACCGCTCAAGCAAAATTTGAGCATGCTTCCATCGAAATCGACGTCGAACTTTCCGACCATTCCGATGGAACTGCGTGCCAGCTTCGTGGAACATGTTCGTGTTGCCTGTACATCGGCAACCGGGTTTGAGACCCCGTAGTTAGTAGGCAAAAAAGTCGGGTACCGAAGATTGTCTGCGGTACCCGAGGTTTGCCCCGCCATTTTTGGCGGGCAGCCAGGCGGACGTGAGTCCGACCGTGTGCCTACTGCGGGTCTCAACCTGGCTAGCCCGCCACCTTCCCCATGTCGATCCGACGGTAGCATTTCTTCCTGGCGAGCCATGCCGGGCGGATGAACGCAGCGGATGCGTCGAAACATCCCGGCCGTCTACCACGTGACGAGCCCCACGGCATCGGTCGCGCGGGAGTGGAAGCCCGCCTCGTTCATCCGCCTGGATCCGTCAAAGCTTGCTGTGCTCCACCTGCCGCTCGCGCTGCATCAGCGTCCATTCGGCGTGCTCGGTCAGCGCGGCATCGCCTAAAGCCAGCAGGATGGAGCGCTGGATGGCCGGGTTGTTGGTGCGGTCCAGTGCGGCGCGGGCGCTGGCGAAGATCCGCTGCATGAAACGGTACTGGCGGATCAGTTCCCGGTCTGC
>NZ_DATHFX010000302.1:0-3553 GCF_035317885.1 Pinirhizobacter sp. | reverse complement strand
CTGACCCACCTGGGAGCGCATAACAGCCGTCCTTTTCGTCAAGCTTGTAGTGATTGTTGAACTGCATAAACTCCTCTACGTAAGTTTGATATTCCTTGCTGTCCCTGTGCTTTTCCCAAGATGCACGCGCTTGGCTGTAGGTTGACACGGCGGGGCTAGCGGCAGCACCGGTCGCTAGAGACAAAGCCAGAATACTTACTCGAATTCGCATAGGTGCTCCCCTGTCGCCTAGCTATTGATTGTACGAACCCCTCTCGACCCGGTTATACGCTGTTACCGAGCGTTAAGGGGTCAGAGTCATCTTAAAGCGGAGCGACGCTATCGCTAACACTCATCTAAATGACTCTGACCCCTAATGAGCTGGCGGGTGCGTAGGGCCTGGGCCCAGCGAGGTGCCTGCTCGCATTCTTCGCGCATGCGTTCGATCTCCGATTTCCAGCGTCCTAGTTCTTCGCGCGAACGCGCGACCCTTAGCACCTGATGCACGAGGTCGTTGCGCCGTTCGCGGATGCGCTTCAGGCGCCGGAGCCAGCGACGGAACGCGACTACCGTGGCGTCGCGTCGGTCGTACAAACCGTGCGCCAACTCGTGCAGGATCGCCACCTGGTTGGTGAAGTTGAGCCTTCGCAAGACCGGCTCGGAAGCGATGGGACTGGTTTCGGGGAGGCAGGCGGCGATGCATGATTCCAGGCACGCCTCGATGCGTGCGGAGAGCACCATGACCTCGCCGACCACGACGTAGATTTCGTTTTCTTCCATGACTGACATCGACACTCCGGGCGGTGCGCCACCCTCGCGACGAGGGTGGCGGCGTGCCGGGTTCGAAAAACCGCGTAGCGCCAAACGGTCTGGGCATTGCCCACACCGGCACGCCGCCAAAGGCGACGCCAGGACGCCGCGACGTAAGTCGCGGCTCCCATTGACGCTACAGACGGGTTTTCGAAGCCCGGTTACCTCGTTGGAGGCAACCCTGCGATGGTGCCGGTCGCGACGCTGACAGTCGATAGTAAGCGTCGCAAAGTTCGGCAACTCTTCCTATCGCAGCTTGCTCAATCTTCCGCCATCGCACGCAGCCGCATGGCCAGCCGCGCAAGTTCGGTACGCAGGATGTCCGGCGCGAGGATCTCGAAATCAAAACCAAGCGCGGCCAGTTGCCGTGCGAACCAGCCCATGTCGCTGTCACTGGCGCTGCTACGCAACAGCACGCCGTCGGCCACGGGCTCAAACAGACCGATCGCCGGGGTGAATGCGCGCGTGGCTGTGTCCAGGTCTGCGCGCAGCAGTACTTCGATCGTGCGGCCGTATTGCAAAGTGGCGATGCTGCGCATCAGCTGGGCGAGCGGGTCGAAGCCTCGCGGACGCTGGAAGACTATCTCCAGTACCTGCACACCCACCATGCGATCGAGCCGGAATGAGCGCAGGTCACGCCTCAAGTGGCACATGCCGACGGCGTACCAGGCACCTGCGCGCCAGGCCAATCCGTAGGTATCGAAATCACGATCGGTCGTCCCGCCGCCTGGAGCGAGGTAGCCCAGGTGCACGCGCAAGCGCGACTGCGCAGCCGCGATCAGGGTCATCAATGCCGCGTTGCTCGCCGGCGTGCTCAACGTGGGCAGGTGCTCGAGCTTTATCGTGTCGGTGATGGCGCCCACGTGGCCTTTCAGGCGCTCGGGCATCACGCGCGTCAGCTTTGCATGCGCGCTTTCGAGCGCCGGCGCACCTTGAGCAAGGCCCAGGCCGCGCGCGGCCACCATGCCCACCGATAGAGCCACCGCTTCGTCATTGGTAAACATCATCGGTGGCAGCTTGAAGCCGGCCACCAGCATGTATGCGCCATGCCGGCCACGCTCGGTGGTAATGGGAATGCCCAGGTCTTCGAGCGTGGTCATGTAGCGGCGCAAGGTGCGCACATCCACGCCCACCCGCGCCGCCAGGCCCGGACCGCTCATGCGGCCGTGCGCCTGGAGCAATTCCAGGACGGCAAGTACGCGGGTGGTGGGAGCGGCCATGGCTCGATTCTAGGCTTTAATCAGGACGGAAACTGTCCTGTTTATCACCTAATGTCCTTGCGGACGGGGCGCCAGACCCCTGGGGATACGGGTCACTTCGATCCAACCAAAGGACATCCACGTGAAGCTTTCCACCGCTATCGGTTCCTGCCTCCTTGCCGCCATCACGCTACCGGCAAGCGCAGGTGAGCAGCCCACGCCAATGAGCGCGATGGACACCGTCACCCACCTCACTAATTACCAGGCCATCGAGTTTCGCCGCTATATCACCAAGGACGGCGAGCGATCGCATTTCATCGCTTACTTCGACGCCTACTTCCCGGAGGCGATGCAACAGCTCGCCGCCATCGTTTTTGGTCAATTCGCTGACCGGGGAAATCCGAACCACTTCACATGGCTGCGCGGCTTCCATGACATGAGCGCGCGGGCGGTGGTGAATGCATCGTTCTACTACGGCCCGGTGTGGCGCGAGCACCGTACCAAGGTCAATGCCATCCTGCCCGACAGCGACAACGTGATGCTGATGCGGCCGCTGCACCCAGATCAGGACGTCACGGTGCTCCCCGCGGTGGATCCGGTGCTTGAACCGAATGGTGCCGCCGGTGTGGTGGTGGCGCAGATCTTTTCGGTGAAGAAAGGCAGCGAGGACGCCTTCGCGGCGAAGGCGGAGGCGGCGTTCAAGCACTATGCGATGGACGGCGTGCATTCGGCGGGCATCCTGGTGACGCTGGACGCACCCAACAGTTTCCCCCAGCTGCCCATTCGTACCGATGGACCCTGGCTGGTCTGGCTGGGCGTGGTCCGCGACGACACGACGCTGTCGAAGCATCTGGCGCCGAAGCTCGACCAGGTGGAACGCGAACTGTCCGCCACCGGGCTGACACGGGCACCCACCGAACGCCAGGTCATGGACCCCACGCCGCGCTCGCGCCTGCGCTGGCTTGACCAGGCCCATTGAAGAGCTCGCCATGACCGACCCGAATCATCTTTGGCTGTTCGTGCCGCTGGCCTTCGGCATCATCGTATTGCCTGGCGTGGACATGGCCTTCATCGTCGGCAGCGCGATCACCGGCGGCCGCTCGCGCGGGATGATGGCGCTGGCCGGCATCGCCAGTGGCGGCGTGTGCCATGTGGTGATGACGTCGCTGGGCATCGGCGCGCTGGTGAAGGTGGTACCCGGTGCCTTCAACGCCTTGCTGATTGCCGGCGCCGCGTACATCGGATGGATCGGCATAAGCTTGCTGCGCAGCCGCCATGGGATCGCCATGCAGATGGACTCGCATGTGCGCGACGACTGGACCACGTTCCGCCAGGGGCTTGCCACCAGCCTGATAAACCCGAAGGCTTACCTGTTCATGCTGGCTGTGTTCCCGCAATTCCTGCGCCCGGAATATGGCGGCGTGTGGATTCAGGCATTGGTCCTGTGGCTGGTGATCGCCGGCAACCAATGCATCGTCTACGGCGGCATGGTGTTGCTGGCCGGGCGTGTGCGTGGCTGGCTGCAGGGGAAGCCTGGGGCCAGCGTGCTTGCGGCGCGTTGCGTT
>NZ_DATHFX010000301.1:0-2260 GCF_035317885.1 Pinirhizobacter sp. | reverse complement strand
CATGCCCGGAGGATCGGGATAGGCCAGGCAGCGCTGCAGCGGATCGCGGATTTTCTCGGCGGCGCGCACCTTGGCGAAGTAAGCGGTGTAGGCCGCATCGCTGATGGCGGGTACGGAAGCGGGGCGCTCGGGCGGTTTAGGCGGGGCCATCGGTGGAATGCCGCCGTGAAGCGGCCGGTTCGCCTGCCGGATCTTCGCCAGAACGTCGGGTGTCATCGCATGGTAGGTGGCGTAGCCCACCCACCCGAGCACAGCCCATGCACCCACCACCAGGGTGACGATGCCAACGATGGTACGCGCGCGCATGGTGGTCCTCCCCGACTCCCTCGGGTGGGAATATTCTCACATGGCGGCGGGTATCGGCAGGGGATTCATGCGCCTGGCCAAAGGAAATAGCTGCCGGAAACCCCTAGGGCTTCGGGGTAATACTGAGGTTGGTATCCGGCTTGGGTATCTGGCCGTCGCGAATATCGGGCGGACTGCGCCAGGCGCGGCCCATGTCCACAAGCGCCGCGGCGCGGCGGAGCATCTCGGCCAGGCGTGCGCTGTCCTGCTGGTAGGTTTGCGCGTGGTCGGGATAGCGCGCGAGGTACGACTGGAAAGATTCCTTTTCCACCCCGTCGCCATCCCAGGCGGTGGTGAATTCATCCAGGGTCTGTTCCATGCGGGCCATCGCCACCAGGAAACGGCGCCAGCGGTGTTCGTCGAAGTTGAAGACATCCCGCGCCAGTTCACCGGCGTCGGCGCCGTAGTGGGCCAGCTTCTTCACCATTGTGGCGTCCATGGTGAGGTTAAGGCCGCCTTCGTCGGGTTTCAATGCCACGTGCACGATGCGTTCGCGATAGCCGGGCAGAGTGCTTTGCAGGTTGTCCTGCCAGTCCTTGGCGGCGTCGATCAACCGTTGCAGGAAGGCCAGCAGGCCGCCTTCGATCGGCAGGATGGGGATCAACACGCCGCTGTTGGCGTTTTCCGGCAGCCACGCGCGGCCCGGGCCGATATTCCTTGCCGGGTTGAAATCGTCCAGGCTGATGCCGAAGGTGGGGTGGTTGGGCCAAAGCTTGTCGAAGAAGTGGATGGGGAAGTTGCTGGCCAGGCCGCCATCGCTGAAAAGACACAGGCGCGGCACGCTGCGGCCGACAGCCTCGTTAAGGGTGAAGTCCCGCGCATAAAGGGGAATGGCACTGATCAATAGCGGGAAGCTGAGGCTCATCCGTGCGCCGATGGCCACGGGCAGCTTGCCGTCGGGCGGCAGGTGGAAGAAATCGTCCGCGGGGTTGCCGGTGTCGAAGGCTTCGCTGTTGGCCATCAGGTAGTTCATCACCCGAGGCGGGAACAGGTTTTCGAATTCCCGGCGGCGGAACAGGAAGCTGTGGTCGCGCATCGGCACGGTGAACGGCCGGCGCATCATCAAGTTGGTGGTCATCATCCGCAGCGCGACCGGTGGAGTGCCGCCGGGGGGCGTGGCCAGGTCGTCGAAGGTCAGGGGCGGGTCGTCAGGTCCGGTACCGCGGCCGGCGATGTGATCGATGAGGTCGGTAAGCCAATCGGTAAGGCCGGGCGTGTCGAAGCCGCGCTGCGTGCTTCCCGGACACAACCCATAACCATTGGCGGGGACGTCGTGGGTGATGCGTCGACAGAGCGTGGAAACGACGCTAACGATGCCGATCAAGACGAACAGCCCCGCGCCCCACGCTACGGCGTACCCCACTGGTGCGCCGGAAACGACCGCGACAACTCCGAACAGGACGCCAGCCACCAGCCCAAGCAACCAGCGCCCGACGAAGCGCCGCACCGCGATGCCCAGCACCCGGCCGAATCTTGCGATCCACGAACCCGGGGCTTGCAGGGCAAGGAAGATATCCAGCAGCGCCGCAAGCCGGGGCGACGGCTGGAACAGGCGCATCAGGTGGCCGCCGATTTGCGTGGGCACCTGGCTCAGGCGCACGAACCCGCCTGATGCGCGCCCGTACTCGGCAGCGGCCGTGACCGCCGCCGCGATGGCGCCGGCCGAGGTGCCGCCGATGGAATTGAAGCGGAAATCCTTGGCTAGCTCCGCCGCGGCCAGCGGGTACACCACGCCGCTGGATACGCCGCCCTTCATCACAAGGTCGCAGATGCGCGTGGGGTGGGTGAAGTCGCCCTGGTGGTACGCACCTGGATCGGTAGGCATGGCTTGCTCCGCGTGCGGCCTGGAGAATTTCTCCAGGCCTTAGCTTGCCTGTCTTCGATACCCGGGAGGAAGGCCGTGCGTCACCGATTT
>NZ_DATHFX010000300.1:0-2545 GCF_035317885.1 Pinirhizobacter sp. | reverse complement strand
GATGGGAACGTTCGGCGGCGAACCTCTTTACCATGCGAGTCTAGATTCCGCCGAATACCAGGCATTGTTAGATACGCATGGGTTCGACGTGTTATCGCACGTGATTGAAGACCCAACCTGCGGGCAACGTACGATCTGGCTGGCACAGCTTCGCTGACCCTTCGCTCTTGCGCTGCGGTCGCGTTACACCGGTGGCGTACGCGCCGGCTCCACCGCCAGATGACTCGCCGCCAACGCCACCTGCGTCCGATTCGATACCCCAAGCTTACGCATGATCGCCGTCATATGTGCCTTCACCGTGGCCTCGGACACACCAAGGTCATAAGCGATCTGCTTGTTCAACAACCCTTCGGCGATCATGTTCAGCACACGGAACTGCTGCGGTGTGAGCGATGCCACCCTTGCTGCGATGTCTTCTTCACTGGGATCCAGCGCGCCGCCGTTGCCGATCATCTGCGGCGGCAGCCAGGCGTCGCCGTCGAGCACCGCGTGGATAGCGCGCACGATCTGGTCCACCGGCGCGGACTTGGGGATGTAGCCCGAGGCGCCGTGGGCGATGGCACGATGGGCCACCTGCGATTCCTCGTGGCCGGAAACCACGATGATCGGCAGGCCCGGGTACTGGCCGCGGATATGCGCCAGCGCCGAATAGCCGCGGGCGCCGGGCATGTGCAGGTCCAGCAGCAGCAGGTCGGCGTCGGCGTGGCCTTCCACCAGCACAAGCAGCGCATCTACGCTATCGGCCGTGTACACCTGGGCGGCAGGCAGCGCCGCCAGCACCGCGCGCTGCAGGGCGTCGCGGAACAGCGGATGATCGTCGGCGATCAGGACGTCGGCCATGGGTAGCCTTTATTTCACCAGGCGCTCATTGACCAGATTGGCCACCACGCTGGGGTCGGCAAGCGTGGAAATGTCGCCCAGTTGGTCGGGTTGGTTTTCGGCGATCTTGCGCAGGATGCGGCGCATGATCTTGCCCGAACGCGTCTTGGGCAGGCTCGGCGCCCACTGCAGGTAATCCGGTGCCGCGATCGCGCCGATCTCCTTGCGTACGCCGGCAATCAGTTCCTTGCGCAGTTCCTCGCTGCCGGCTATACCGGCATTGAGTGTGACGAAGGCATAGATGCCCTGGCCCTTGATCTCGTGCGGGCAGCCGACCACGGCAGCCTCGGCCACCTTCGGGTGCGCCACCAGCGCGCTTTCCACTTCCGCGGTGCCGATGCGATGGCCCGACACGTTGATCACATCGTCCACGCGGCCGGTGATCCAGTAGTAGCCGTCTTCATCGCGGCGGACGCCGTCGCCGGTGAAATAGCGTCCGGGATAGGTCTTGAAATAGGTGTCGATGAAGCGCTGGTGGTCGCCGTAGACGGTGCGCATCTGGCCTGGCCACGAGCGCGTGATCACCAGGTTGCCGGAGGCCGGGCCATCCATTTCCTTACCGTCGGTGTCCACCACCGCCGGCACGATGCCGAAGAAGGGAAGCGTTGCCGAGCCCGGCTTGGTTTCGATGGCGCCGGGCAGCGGCGTGATCATGATGCCGCCGGTTTCGGTCTGCCACCAGGTATCGACGATCGGGCAACGGCCATCGCCCACCACGCGCGAATACCACTCCCATGCTTCCGGGTTGATCGGTTCGCCCACGCTGCCCAGGATGCGCAGCGACTTGCGCGAGGTTTTCTTCACCGGCCCATCGCCTTCGCGCATCAGCGCGCGGATGGCTGTGGGCGCGGTATAGAACAAGGTCACCTTGTGCTTGTCGACCACGTTCCAGAAGCGCGAGAAATCGGGGTAGTTCGGCACGCCGTCGAACATCACCACGGTGGCGCCGTTGGCCAGCGGCCCATAAACCACGTAGCTGTGGCCGGTGATCCAGCCCACGTCCGCGGTGCACCAGTAGATGTCGTCCTCGCGCAGGTCGAACACGCGCTCATGGGTGAGGCTGGCAAAGACAAGGTATCCGCCGCTGGTGTGCAGCACACCCTTGGGCTGGCCGGTGGAACCTGAGGTGTACAGCGTGAACAGCGGATCTTCCGCGTCCATCGGTTCGGCGGGGCAATCGGTGCCCTGGCCCTCCATCAGCGTGTGGTACCAGCGGTCGCGCGGCGACTGCATGGTGATCGCGCCGCCGGTACGGCGCACCACGATCACCGTCTCCACGCTATCGGTGCCGCGCTTGGCGAGGGCGGCATCCACATTGGCCTTCAGCGGGATCTTCTTGCCACCGCGCACGCCTTCGTCAGCCGTGATCACCAGGCGCGAGCCGGAATCGGCGATGCGGCCGGCCAGCGAATCGGGCGAGAAGCCGCCGAACACCACCGAATGGATGGCGCCGATGCGCGCGCAGGCCAGCATGGCCACGGCCGCTTCCGGGATCATCGGCAGGTAGATGGCCACGCGGTCACCTTTGCCCACGCCAAGGTTCTTCAGCGTGTTGGCGAACTTGCAGACCTCGGCGTGCAACTCCTTATATGTAAGGCTGCGGGTTTCATCCGGGTCGTCGCCCTCGAAGATGATGGCCGTCTTGTCGCCACGCTTGGCCAGGTGC
>NZ_DATHFX010000299.1:0-4346 GCF_035317885.1 Pinirhizobacter sp. | reverse complement strand
ATAGAAACCGAAAGCCAGGTCGTTGTATGCCTTGGGCAACAGGCCCGTGCTGTGGTTGATGGCGTGGAAGCGGAGGTAGTCCTTCCAGGTTTGCAGCGGCTGGCTTGCCACCAGCGCCGATACGTCGTGTACCGTGCCTGGCTGCCAGACGTTGATGTTCTTGGCCTTGTCCAGGTGCGCGGCATCAAGATAAGCGGCCCAGTCGATGCCCGGCGCCTTGCTGGCAAATTCAGCCGTGGGCCACGGGTTGTTCGCCTTGTGGATGTCCTCGCTGTCCACGATGCTTTCCTGGGCCGTGGCGATCTTGGTTTCCAGGTCGAAGATGGCCTTGGCTTTCGCCTCGGCATCGGGTGTGCCGGCCTGCTTCAGGATGGCGGCGATATAGGTCTGGTAGGCCGCGCGTGCATCGGCCATGGACTTGTCCTTGCCCAGGTAATAATCCCGGTTGGGCATCCCCAGGCCGCCCTGCAGCAGGTAGGGCATGGAGTGCGCCGGGTCTTCCAGGCCCTGCGCTACCCACAGTCCGAAAAGGTGCTCGGTATCGAGGTTGGTGGCGTTGATCGGGTCCACGTCAGCACGCAGGCCATCGCCCAGTACGCGGGAGAGATCCTTCACCGAGGCGATCGCATCGATCTGGTCAAAGCTGGCCTTCAGGGGCGCCAGGCCGTTCTTCTCGATCGCTGCCTCGTCCATGAAGGCGGCGTAGTAATCGGCGATCAGGCGCGCATCGCTGTTGGCCGCGGGATTGCCCTTGCCTGCGTCGCGGATCAACTCCGCGTTGCGCTTTTCGGCCTTCTCGAACACCTGCAGGAAGATGCCTGTGCTGGCCCGGTCGGCCGGAATCACCGCGGTCTTGCGCCAGGTGCCATTGGCATAACCGTCGAAGTCGTCACCGGGCTTCACCGACTTGTCCATGCCGGCAAGGTCGACGCCCGAAGGTTTGTTCTGGGCCATGGCGGGGGAGGCCAGGGCAGCGAGGATGGCAGAGGCAAGAAGCCAGCGGGAGGCGGTCATGGAGGCACGTCCTTGAGAAGGGTCCGTGAAAGATAGTCCCCGCGGGGTGCCGCAGGGACCATGACCTTTGGGAGGGGTGGAGCGATACCCCACCCGCCCGGGCTTGCCGGCCAGTGGCGTCAGTCCAAGGTGGGCAGGTCGAACACCAGCACTTCGGCGTGGTCGCCGTGGTCGAGTTTCACCATCGACTCCTCGCGCATCATCACCGCATCACCGGCGCGCACCGCCGTGCCGTTGACGTTGAGTGCGCCACGCACCACATGCACGTAGACGATGCGGCCGTCAGCGATGGCAAGGCTCGCCTCCTCCGCACCGTCGATGAGCCCGGCATAGAGCCGGATGTCCTGGTGCACCACCACCGAGCCCTCCGCACCGTCGCGGCTGCCGACCAGGCGCAGCCGGCCGCGCTTGTCGCTATCGGGAAATTCCTTCTGCTCGTAACCGGGCTTGAGGCCGGCACGCTCGGGGATCACCCAGATCTGCAGGAAGTGCGTTTTGTCGTTGGCGTTGTTGCGTTCGGAGTGCACCACGCCGGTGCCTGCGCTCATGCGCTGCACTTCGCCCGGGCGGATCACCACCTTGTTGCCGATGGAATCCTCGTGGGCCAGTTCGCCCTCCAGCACGTAGCTGATGATTTCCATGTCCCGGTGCGGGTGCGCGCCGAAACCGGTGCCCGCTTCGATGCGGTCTTCGTTGATGACGCGCAGCGGGCCGAAGTGCACGTGGTCGTCGTCGCGGTAGTCGGCGAACGAGAAGCTGTGGTGGGAATCGAGCCACCCGTGGTTGGCGTGGCCGCGGTCTTCGGAACGACGCAGGGTAATCATGGCTAAAACTCCGTGGTTGATAGGTGCCATTTTCCTCGCGCGGACAATAACCCGGTAGATGGCGAAAATCGTACCGATCGTTTCCGTTTTGATAACAATCATGGTTTTCGCCCTGGGTCCAATCCCCGTCGGCGGGCGCAGGGCGTAGCATTCACTTACAGGCACCAGGAGCGCTCGTGAGTACTAAGAAGGTCAAGGGCATCGAGCCGTACGACAGGCCGGCGGGCGGTTGGGGTGCGTTGCGCGCCGTGACTTCGGCTTTGGCCGGGCAAATGGCCGTGGGCCGGGAATCCGCGGCCCTGCGCAAGATGAACCAGCCCGCCGGGTTCGACTGCCCGGGTTGCGCCTGGCCCGATCCCAAGGACACCTCCAGCTTCGAGTTTTGCGAGAACGGGGCCAAGGCCGTGTCGTGGGAGGCCACCGGCAAGCGGGTGAAGCCTGAGTTCTTCGCTTCGAACCCGGTGAGCCAACTGTGGAACCTCTCCGATTACGCCCTCGAGGGCCTGGGCCGCCTGACCCACCCCATGGCGTACGACGCCGCGAGCGACACGTACCGTGAAGTGAGCTGGGAGGAGGCCTTCGGGCGCATAGGCAAGGCACTGCGGGCACTGCCTGATCCGGACATGGCCGAGTTCTATACCTCCGGCCGTGCCTCGAACGAGGCGGCGTTCCTCTACCAGTTGTTCGTGCGCGAGTTCGGCACGAACAATTTCCCCGATTGTTCCAACATGTGCCACGAGGCCACCAGCGTTGGTCTTCCCGAATCCATCGGCGTGGGTAAGGGCACGGTGACGCTCGAAGACTTCGACCACTGCGATGCACTCTTCTGCATTGGCCACAACCCGGGTACCAACCACCCGCGCATGCTCACCACCTTGCGCGAATGTAGCCTGCGCAACGTGCCGATCGTAGTGATGAACCCGATGCCCGAGCGCGGGCTTGAGCGTTTCACCTCGCCACAGCATCCCACCGAAATGCTCACCGGCAAGTCCACGTCGATCGCTTCCACTTATTACAAGGTGAAGATCGGCGGTGACGTGGCCATGCTCAAGGGCATCATGAAATCGCTGATCGAGCGGGACCTGGCCGACAAGGATTTCATCGCCGAGCACACCAGTGGTTTCGAAGCGCTTGCCGCCGACGTCACGGCCACGCGCTGGGACGACATTGAGACCGTGAGCGGCGTGAGCCGTGCCGACATCGAGGCGGCGGCCGATATCTACGCCAGCGCCGGGCGCGTGATCGTCTGCTACGGCATGGGCATCACCCAGCACAAGCACGGCACCGAGAACGTGCAGCAGATTGCCAACCTCATGCTGCTGCGTGGCAATGTCGGCAAGCAGGGTGCGGGCTTTGCGCCCTTGCGCGGCCACTCCAACGTGCAGGGCGACCGCACCGTCGGCATCACCGAGAAACCCGACCAGGCACTGATCGACGGCATCGAGCGTACCTATGGGTTCAAGGCGCCAGCGACCCATGGGCACGACGCGGTAGCGGCCATCCAGGCGATCCGCGACGGACGCTCCAAGGCCCTGGTTTCCCTCGGCGGCAACCTTGCCGTGGCGATGTCCGACCCGGAGGCCAGCTTCGCTGCCATGCGCAAGCTCGACCTTGCCGTGCATATCGCCACCAAGCTCAACCGCTCGCACCTGATCCTGGCCCGGGAGTCGATCATCCTGCCGTGCCTGGGGCGTACCGAAGCGGATGAGCAGGCCACCGGCATGCAGTCGGTGACGGTGGAAGACTCCATGTCGATGGTGCATGCCTCGCAGGGCACCCTGAAACCCGCGTCGGCGTACTTGAAATCCGAGCCTGCCATCGTCGCGGGCATCGCCCGTGCCACGCTGCCCGATTCAAAAGTGGACTGGGAAGGCCTGGTGGCCGACTACGACCGCATCCGCGATGGCATCGAATCGGTATTTCCCATTTTCAAGGATTTCAACCTGCGGATCCGCGAGCCGGGTGGTTTCCGCCTTTACATCGCAGCGTCCGAGCGCAACTGGGTGACGCACGACAAGCGCGCGCATTTCCTGGTGGCGCGCGGCCTGAACGAGGACGGCCTGGTACGGGGCGGCGATACCCTGTTGCTGACCACCATTCGTTCGCACGACCAATACAACACCACCATCTACGGCTTGAACGATCGCTACCGCGGCGTCACCGGCCGGCGCGACGTGGTGTTCGTGCACCCCGAGGACCTCGCCGCCCGTGGTCTGCAGCACGGTGACCGGATCGACGTGGTGGCGCTGGGCGCCGAAGCGGGCCAGCACGCCGAGCGCGAGGTGCGCGGGTTCGTCGCCGTGGGCTATGACATCGCCAGGGGTTCGGTGGCCATGTACTTTCCCGAGGGAAACGCCCTGGTGGCACTGGAGAACCATGACGCGAAGTCAGGCACGCCGTCGTACAAGTCGGTGGCGGTGACTTTGCGTGCCGCCCGGGCCAGCGATACCCGTGCCGCCTGAGGACACCGTCGACCGCCGTGGCGCGTCGCGGCGCGAAGTGTTGCGG
>NZ_DATHFX010000298.1:0-3711 GCF_035317885.1 Pinirhizobacter sp. | reverse complement strand
AAGGTGCATCGCGCCTGCGGGTACCGGGTGGGCTGGATGAGCCTGTCGGGCCATCCGCGCCTCACCGCGGATTACCGCGACGCGCTGCAATTGTTGGCGGCGCTGCGTCTTTGCGCCAATGTCACCGCGCAATGGGCCGTGCGGCCGGCGCTTGAAAACGCCGCCACCATCGGCGAACTCACCCGCCCCGGTGGCCGTCTGCACGAGGCCAGGCGGGCGGTGATCGAAGGCGTCGCCGCCAGCCAGTTCCTGGACATGGTCACCCCCGGCGGGGCGCTGTACGGCTTCCCGCAGGTCAAGGCGGCGGCCCTGCCGGTGTTCGACGATGCAGGCTTCGCGCTGCGCCTGCTCGAAGACGAAGCCGTGCTCATCGTCCCCGGATCCAGTTTCAACCTGGCCGCCAGCCGGCACCTGCGGCTCACCCTGCTGCCGGAGCCGGCGCAACTGCGTGAAGTATTCGTGCGCATCGATCGCGTGCTTGCCGCGATGGTGGGCGAACGCCAGCCCCGGGCCACGGCCGCCGCCGTCGCCTGACGCACGGCGGTAACCTCCCTGCCATCGGGCGGCGACACTCCGCGCCGATACTGTCGTCCCGGGAAGACTCACCGGGGATCGACGCCATGGGCCGTTTACGCTGCCGCAGCGCCTTCATATCAGATGTCCATCTGGGTACGCCCGATTGCAAGGCAGGCTACCTGCTGGATTTCCTTACCCACCTGGATTGCGAGCACCTGTACCTGGTCGGTGACATCATCGACCTGGAAGCCCTCGCCCGCCGCCACTGGTGGCACGCCGACCACGGTGCCGTGGTCGGCCAGCTGCTGGCGATGGCCGAGCGCGGGGTAAGGGTCACCTATATCCCGGGCAACCACGACGCCCCTCTGCGCGGCCTGGCCGGCCAGGCGATCGGCGGCATCCGCGTGGAGCTCGATGCCATCCACGAAGGCGCCGACGGACGGCGTTACCGCGTGAGCCATGGCGATGAATTCGACGCCGATTCGATCGGCCGCACCTGGATGCTCTGGGCCGGCGAAGTGCTGCACCGGGCAATCTGCTGGACCAACCGCCGCGTACACACCTTGAGGCGCTGGCTGGACCAGCCATACCTGCCACTGTCGATCATCATCAAGTCACACGTGGGCAAGGCACTGGCCTATATCCGAGACTTCGAGGAGCGCGTGGCCAACGACGCCCGCGAGCGCGGACTGGACGGTCATATCTGCGGTCACATCCACTTCGGCCACGTACGCGATATCGAAGGCGTGCTGTACCTCAACGACGGCGACTGGGTGGAGCACTGCACGGCGATCGTCGAAGACACCTGCGGGGCCATGGAGCTGATCCACTGGAGCGGCCACCGCGCCCGTCTGGGACGCGCCAGCCGCGAAACCATCCTGCCCTCGCCTGCCGAGGCCTTCGGCCTGCGCCCGCTCACGTCCTTGCCGGCGGCTTTGGTTGCCTTAAGGACCACCCAGCCCTAGGCCTCCACCATTCCTACACACGCGCCTGCCCATATTCCCGACGAACACACCGAGGAATGGGCATGCGCGCAGGTTTGATCGTTATCGGCATCATCCTGCTGGCCGCAGGAATCTGGGTGGTAGCGGGCAACGCCAGCTACCGCGACACCGACACCGTGGCCCAGATCGGCTCGGCCAAGCTAACCGCCACGCACGACCGGGCTGTCCCCCAATGGGTCGGCATCGCCGGCATCGTCATAGGCGGCCTTCTCACCGTAGGCGGCATCGCCCGCAAGCGCTGACACAAACACTGCAGGGGTGGATCCACAAGGCCGCGACAGCGGCCTTTTTTTGCGTGCTTCGGGCGATAGAGCCGGAGCGGGAGCGGTCGGATGGCGTTTTCGGAACGCTTCCGCAGGGAGGCGAAGGCCGACCGAGGACTTAGTGAAGAAAATGCCAACCGACCGCTCCCTCACCGGCACGCCCCACGAGATAGAATTGGCGGATGGATGTCTCTCATTTGCTTGATTCGCTTAATGATGCGCAGCGGGAAGCGGTTAGTGCGGAGCCGGGGCACTACCTGGTGCTGGCGGGTGCGGGGTCGGGGAAGACCCGTGTACTGACGCACCGGATTGGCTGGCTTACGCAGGTGCTGGGGGTGCCGCCGTGGGCGGTGCTGGCCGTCACCTTTACCAACAAGGCTGCCGGCGAGATGCGGTCGCGCCTGGAAGGGCTGATCCCGGGCGGCGCGCAAGGCCTTACCGTCGGTACCTTCCATGGCATCGCCCATCGTCTGCTGCGCCGGCATTGGCGCGAAGCGGGCCTGGTGGAAGGGTTCCAGATCCTCGATTCGGACGACCAGCAGCGCCTGGTCAAGCGCGTGGTGGCCGGCATGGGCCTGGACGAGGCCCGTTTTCCGCCACGCCAGGCCAGCTGGCAAATCAACAGCTGGAAGGATGAAGGCAAGCGCGCCAAGGACGTCGAACACCGCGACCATCCGGTTACCCGGACCTTCGTTGAGATCTACAAGGCCTACGAAGACGCTTGCCAGCGCGCGGGCCTGGTCGACTTCGCCGAGTTGCTGCTGCGCGCGCACGAGTTGTGGCTGAAGGATGCGCAGGTACTGGACCACTACCGGAACCGCTGGCGGCACCTGTTGGTCGACGAATTCCAGGACACCAACACGCTGCAGTACGCTTGGATCCGCATGCTGGCGGGCGACACCGGCAAGGTGTTCGTGGTGGGCGACGACGACCAGGCCATCTACGGCTGGCGCGGTGCGCGGGTGGAGAACGTGCAGCAGTTCCTGCGCGATTTCCCCGGCGCGCGGACGATCCGCCTGGAACAGAACTACCGTTCTACCGCCATTATCCTGAAAGCCGCCAACAGCGTGATCGCGCGCAACGGCGGTCGCCTGGGCAAGCAGCTGTGGACGGCCGGCGAAGAGGGCGAGCGCATCGCACTGTATGCCGCCTACAACGAGCAGGACGAAGCGCGTTTCGTCATCGATCGGATCCGCGAGCACATCGCCGAGAAGGGCCGCGCCCGTGACTGCGCCATCCTGTATCGCTCGAATGCGCAATCGCGCAATTTCGAGGAACAACTGATCCAGCGCGATATTCCCTACCGCGTGTATGGCGGCCTGCGCTTCTTCGAGCGCGCGGAAATCAAGGACGCCCTGGCGTATCTGCGGCTCACCGCCAACCGCCACGACGACGCCGCCTTCGAGCGCGCGGTGAACACGCCGCCCCGCGGCATCGGCGACCGTACGCTTGAGGAACTTCGCCGCCGCGCGCGCGGCGAGGCAACCTCGATGTGGGAAGCGGCGCTGTCGGAACTCTCCACCGGCTCGCTCGCGGCACGTTCGAAAAATGCCGTGAAGGCGTTCCTTTCCATGATCGAGGAGATGGCGCGCAGCTTCGGCGGCCTGCCGCTGGACGGGGCCGACTCGCCTTCCGCGCTGAACCTCGCCGAGCAGATCGAACACGCCATCATGCACACCGGCCTTCGCGATTATTACGAGCGCGACAGCCGAGGCAATGCCGAATCCCGCGTGGAGAACCTGGACGAACTGGTCAACGTGGCCAGCCGCTTCGAACCCACGGCCGACGACATCGACGCCGGCCTTACCGAACTCACCGCGTTCCTGTCGCATGCCTCACTGGAAGCCGGCGAAGGCCAGGGTGAGGCCTGGGACGATTGCGTGCAGCTGATGAGCCTGCATTCGGCCAAGGGCCTGGAATTCCCCGTG
>NZ_DATHFX010000297.1:0-3647 GCF_035317885.1 Pinirhizobacter sp. | reverse complement strand
TCGCGCCAGGCATTGAAGCCGCCGGCACGGGCGCGGGCGGTGACGGGTTTCCGGTTCTCGCGCACCGCCTCGTTCATACGATCTCCGCGGCGGGAATATCGGCGACCAGCCGGCCGTGGTCGAGTACCACGACGCGCTTCTTCATCCGCTTGATCAGCATCAGATCGTGACTGGCGATGAGCACCGTGGTGCCTACCGACTGGAACTCGGCGAAAAGCCCCATGATCTCCACGGCAAGCTGGGGATCAAGGTTGCCGGTGGGTTCGTCGGCAATCAGCAGGGTGGGCTTGCCCACGATGGCGCGGGCGATCCCCAGGCGTTGCTGCTCACCGGTGGACAGCGCCGAGGGCAGGTGTTTTTCGTTGGGTAGCAGGCCCACCTTTTCCAGCGCGGCGCGCACGCGCTTGCCACGATCGGCGGCGGGGACACCGGCGATCACCAGCGGCAGTTCGACATTGGCGAAGGCGGTGCGGTCCATCAGCAGGCGGTGGTCCTGGAAGACCATGCCGATGCGCCGGCGCAGCCGGGGAATATCGCGCTGGCGCACCTGCGCCAGGCTCTGGCCGTCGAACATGACGATGCCGTGGGTGGGACGCTCGATCAGGCCCAGCATCTTCAGCAAGGTGCTTTTGCCGGCACCGGAGTGGCCGGTGACGAAGGCCATCTCACCGGCTTCGACACCGAAACTCACGTCGGCCAGGGCGTCGTGGCCGCCTTCATAGCGCTTGCCCACCTGGTCGAAACGAATCACCGGGCTTCCCTTGGATTTGACTCAGGGAAGCATACGGGATTTCCGCAAGTTATCGAGCGCCGAAGAGGCGTCCGAGGCGCTTGAAGAAGCCGACTTTTTCCGCCGGAGGGGCTGGTGCCGGGGCCGTGGGGCGAGCCGAAGGCACGTGGCGCGAAGGACGGCGGCCGGGCTCGGCCGACCCGTTGGCGGTGGACTCCACGCGCTGCTCGGTGCTGCCGTTGGTCGTGCGCTCACGGGCGGCCTTGCCACCGCGGCGGCGGCGGCGACGCTTCTTGGCCAGGTCGCCTTCGGCGGCCTCCGCAGCAGTTTCGGCGCCGGCGGACACGACGGGTACGGCCACCGCCACCGCCACCGCGGCGGCATCGCTCGCGGATTCGGCGACCGCAGTCGTGGACCTGCGCTCGCGCGGAGCACGGTGCTCACCGCTGCTGCCGTTGGACTTCTTCGGACGATCCGACGAACCGCCACCGCTGCGCGAACGCGAGCGGGCCTCGCGGGCCTTGTCGTTCACCGGGGAACTGGCGGCGGCATCGGCGGCATCTTCCTCCGGATCGTCCGCCAGGCCATCGGCGCGAGGCCGCGGCTTGGGCATGATCAGGAGATCCGGCGTGACACTGGCCACCGGGATCTTCTGCCCGATGTATTGCTCGATGTCGGGCAGGCCCATGGCGTAGAGGTCGCAGGCAAAGCTGAGCGCGTCGCCGTCGGCACCCAGCCGCGCGGTGCGGCCGATGCGATGGACGTAGTCTTCGGCGTCCTGCGGCAGGTCGTAGTTGAAGACGTGGCTGACGGCCGGGATGTGCAGGCCGCGGGCGGCGACGTCCGTGGCCACCAGCATGTCGATCACGCCGTCCTGGAAGCGCTGCAGCAGCTTCTGCCGCTTGATCTGCGGCACGTCGCCTGAGATGGCGCCCACGCGGTAGTTATGGCGTTTCAGGCGGTCGGTGATGCGCTCGGCGGCGGCCTTGGTATTGACGAAGATGATGCTTCGCTCGGCACCGGTCTGCTCGAGCAGGTTCAGCAGCAGCGGCATCTTCTCTTCCTTGGAAGGGAAGTAAACCAGCTGGCGCACGCGATCGGCGGTGATGTTGTCGGTCTCCACCACGAGCTTTTCGGCGTTGTGCATGTGCTCGTAGGCCAGTTCCAGCACGCGATGGCTGAGGGTGGCTGAGAACAGCAGCACCTGGCGCTGCTCGCGGGCAGGCAGGCGTCGGAAGATGAAGCGGACGTCCTTGATGAAGCCGAGGTCGAACATGCGGTCGGCCTCGTCGATCACCATCACTTCGACCGAATTCAGGCCGAACACGCTCTGCTTGTAGTAGTCGAGCATGCGGCCGGGCGTGGCGATGATCACGTCGCAGCCGGCGCGCAGCAGCTGGCGCTGCTTGTCGTAGTCGACGCCGCCGTAGATCAGGGCGAAGCGCAGGCCGGTATGCCGGCCGATGGCCTGGGCGTCCTTCTCGATCTGGATCGCAAGTTCGCGCGTGGGAGCGATGATCAGCGCCCGGGGGTCGGAATCCTTGCGGTCGATGGCGGCCGGCCGGGTGAGCAGCCGGTTCATCAACGCCACCAGGAAGGCGCAGGTCTTGCCGGTGCCCGTCTGGGCCTGGCCGGCGACGTCACGGCCCTCCAGCGCCAAGGGCAGGGTGAGTGCCTGGATCGGGGTGCAGCGGGTGAATCCGGTATCGGCAAGGCCCTGCTGGAGCAGCGGGTGCAGGTCGAAGGACTCGAAGAAGGTGTCGGTCAGTACTTTTTCAGACATGGATAGGGGGTCATCACAGATGCGGGCGCCCGGATGGGCAGCCGGCTTGGGGGCCACGGCGCCGAAAGGGGCGCCTGGGGCATGGTTGAAATTGGGGCGGTCGTGCCCATTTCCAGTTGCAGAAACGAAACGCCCGGGGTGCCCTGGCCTGGGCGTGTAGCGGCCGTGCGGCGGCGCCAGCTTCAGCGCCCTTGAATCGCACCCCGAGTTGCGCTGGAATGACGGCAAGCCCCATGGGGGGCACCCCTCATTCCTGGTTCAACCCGCGCTTCGTGGGCGCATGAGTGTAGCTGATGCGAGCCGCGCGGTCGTCAACCCCCTTAACATCCCAAGCTGGAGATCCATGGTGAACGACCTGATCACCCACGTTAGCGACGACGCCTTCAAGGCCGAAGTCCTTGATTCCGATACCCCCGTCCTGCTTGATTTCTGGGCGGAATGGTGCGGCCCCTGCAAGGCCATCGCACCGATCCTGGACGACCTGGCCACCCAGTACCAGGGCAAGCTGCGCATCGCCAAGATCAACATCGACCAGAACCAGAAGACCCCCCGCGACTTCGGCGTCCGCGGCATTCCCACCCTGATCATCTTCAAGAACGGCAAGGTCGAGGCCACCCAGATCGGCGCCGTCAGCAAGGGCCAGCTGGCCCAGTTGATCGACAAAACGCTGTAATCGTGTCCAAACCGGGCATTTGACCCGGTTATTCACGCGCCGTGGCTTTACGCCGCGGCGCGCACAGTGCTAGATTCCATCGCACCTGCCGGGACTCACCGCTGTCCCGTGCCCTTCGCGCCATCCGCTTCAACTCCCAGAACCCTTCCTTTTAACGGCGCCCCCGAGGTTTGCCCGTGTCTGATATCGAATCCAAAGCATCCACCGACGCCAAGCGCGCCGATGACAAACCCGTGAGCGAGCCGGTCAAGCGCGCTCCTCGCAAGAACGCCAAGGCGGCTGCGCCCGTGCAGGGCGAGTTGCCGTCGGCTCCCCAGCGCGTCGAGAGCGCCCCGCCCGCTCGATCTCCGGCTCCGGCGCCCACGCAGCCGGCCCCCGCGGCCACGGCACCCGGCGGCCAAGAAAGCCAGGGCCAGGCCAACGGCAATGTCCAGGAGGCGCGCTCCACCTATGAGCCACGC
>NZ_DATHFX010000296.1:0-5492 GCF_035317885.1 Pinirhizobacter sp. | reverse complement strand
TGGCCGGTTACGGCGAATCCAGCGACGCCCACCATATGTCCACGCCCCACCCGGAAGGCCTGGGCGCGGAACTTGCGCTACGCGATGCGCTGGCCCGTGCAGGGCTTGATGCCAGCGAGGTGGACTACATCAACCTGCATGGAACGGCGAGCCAGAAGAACGACGAAGTGGAAGCGGCACTGGTGGCGCGCAGTTTCCGCGCCGAAACCCGTGCCAGTTCCACCAAGGGCTTCACCGGCCACACGCTGGGCGCCGCCGGCATCGTCGAGGCGGCCTATGCGTTGCTGGCCATCCGCGATGGCTTCATCCCCGGCAACCTCAACGCCAGCCAGCCCGATCCTGCCTGCGGACCGCAGATGGCATGGCACAACGAGCGGCAACCGGTGCGCGTGGCACTGTCCAATTCCTTCGGCTTCGGCGGCAACAACGCCTGCCTGGCATTCATTGCGGGCGATCAGGCTTGATGCCGTCCCTGGATGTCTTCGTACAGGGTGTCGGCCTGTGGACGCCGGCCGTCACGATGTGGGCCGATTTCAAACCCTGGCTCGACGGCGAGCAGGCCGATGCCGAGCCCGGCAAACCACACGCTGGCGTTCTGCCGGCCAATGAGCGGCGGCGTGCACCCGATAGCGTGCTGCTGGCCGCGACAGCCGCGGGCCAGGCCGTGGCCGCCAGCGGGCTGGATCCGTCCACGCTTGCCAGTGTGTTCAGTTCGGCCCACGGCGACCAGCTCATTACCGATTACATGTGCGCCACGCTCGCCGACTCGCCGGCGGACCTGTCGCCCACCCGATTCCACAATTCGGTGCATAACGCACCGGCGGGCTACTGGACCATCGCCACCGTGTGCCACGCGGCATGCAGCGCTGTTTCGGCAGGCGATGCCAGCTTCGGCGCCGGACTGCTGGAGGCTGCAGCGCAAGCTATCGCCGACAACCATCCAGTGCTGCTGGCCGCCTTCGATACCCGGGGCTACGGCCCCCTTTTGTCGATGACGCAAATTACCCTGCCCTTCTCCACCGCGCTGGTGCTCTCACCCACGCGAACGCCACAAAGCACCGCGCGCCTGGTGATCACCACCACGCCGATGGCGCCGGTGTCCAGGACGCGCGACGATCGCCTGCGGGCCTGGGCAACGATGAATCCTTCCGCTGCCGGTTTGCCATTGCTCGAGGCGCTGGCGCACGGCACTGGCGTCGATGTGGTGCTGGCGGCCTCTGCCGGCATGGCCCTGCATGTCACCGGAGAAACGCTTACTTGAGCTGCTGCGTCCTCATTCCGTGCCTCAACGAGAAAAAGACCATCGCCAAGGTGGTCGGCGACCTGGTTGCGCTGGGCTTGCCGGTGATCGTGGTGGATGACGGCTCGGACGATGGCACCCCCGACGTGGTCGCCGCGATGCCCGTCACCCTGTTGCGCCACGACACGCGCCGCGGCAAGGGCGAGGCCTTGCGCACCGGATTCCTCGAAGTGCTTCGCCAGGGCTTCGACTCGGTGGTCACCATGGACGGCGACGGCCAGCACTCACCTGCCGACGTGCCACGCCTGCTTGCCGCCGCCCACGCCTTCCCGGGCCACATCGTGATCGGCGCCCGGCTGCTGGACAAAGCCCAGCAACCACCAGGCCGCCGTCGCGCCAATGCCATCGCCGACTGGGGCATTTCCTGCGCCTGCGCACAGCCGATTGCCGACACCCAGAGTGGCCAGCGCTTTTATCCGCGTGAAGTGATCGACCTGGTCGATATCGGCGCGGAGCACTTCGTGTTTGAAGCGGCGCTGTTGATCAAGGCATCGCGCGAGCTGGGCGTGGGCGTGGTTTCGGTGCCGATCGCATCGCGCTACCAGGGCGGCTTCCGGCCCAGCCATTTCCGTCCCGTGCGCGACGTCACCCGCATCACCTTGTATACGATCGGGCGGGCCTACCACTACGGAAACTTCTTCCGGAGCTATCGGAAGTCGCGGGCAACCCTGCCGGTGGTGGTGGACCGGCCCCTCGCCTGAACGGCAGGCCCATGGCCAGGCCCGCCGCGCCCACGTCCGATCGCAAGAACGTGCACAATCGGCTGGCGCCAACCAGGAGCAGGGCATGACGGCAAGCTCGCACGACGTGGTGATCATGGGCGGGGGCCTGGCCGGACTTACCCTTGCCATGCAGCTGAAGGGACGCTTCCCGGACCTCACCGTCCTGGTGATCGAGCGCCACCGGCACCCGGTACCGCTGGCCGCGCACAAGGTGGGCGAATCCACGGTGGAGATCGCAGCCCACTACTTCGCCCATACGCTGGGCCTGCGCGAGCACCTGGAACGCGACCACATCCACAAGTTCGGCTTCCGCTTCTTCTTCTCCGACGGCAAGGACGACCTCGCCAACGTCACCGAGTCGGGCGTGCGCCGCGTATTCCCCACGCCAAGCTACCAGCTCGACCGCGGCGTCCTTGAAAATTACCTGGCCGAAGAAGCCGTGCGCCGCGGCATCGAGTTGCGTGGCGGCGCCGTCGTGCGTTCATTCGGAATCACCCAGGGCGCTGATGAACCGCACACGTTGCGTTACACCGACGCCAGCGGCGAGCACGAAGCCCAGGCGCGCTGGCTGATCGATGCCTCCGGTCGCGCCGGGCTCATCCGTCGCAAGTTCGACTTCACCCGCGACAACGGCCACCACGCCAATGCGATCTGGTTCCGCATGGAAGGACGCATGGACATCGATGGCTGGTGCAACGATGCCGACTGGCAGAACCGTTGCGAGCCGCCGGAGCGCTGGCGCTCCACCAACCACCTGTGCGGCCCGGGCTACTGGCTGTGGTTGATCCCGCTATCGTCGGGCGCGCATTCGGTGGGCATCGTGGCCGATGCGGCGATGCACCCGATCGAAGACATGCGCACGTTCGACAAGGCCATGCAGTGGATGCACAAGCACCAGCCGCTAGTGGCGCGCGACCTTGAAAAGCGCAGGGATGGGCTACTCGATTTCGCCTTCCTGCGGAATTACTCCTACACCACCACGCGGATGTTCTCCGCCGACCGCTGGGCGCTCACCGGCGAGGCCGGTGCGTTCCTCGACCCGTTCTATTCCCCCGGTAGCGATTTCATCGCCATCGCCAATACCTACATCACCATGCTGGTCGGGCACGACCTGGCCGGCGAACCGGTGGCGCCCTGGGCGCGCCTGTACGAGCGGCTGTTCTTCTCGTTCTACGAGAACACCCTGCAGATGTACCGCGGCCAGTACCACCTGTTCGGCGATCCGGAAGTGATGCCGATCAAGGTGGTCTGGGACTATGCCTACTACTGGGGCGTGCTGTGCCAGTTGATGTTCCAGAACCGCCTGGGCGACGCTGCGCTGTTTGCGGCGCTCGGGCCTGAGCTTGAGCGCGCGCGCGTGCTCAATATCGCGATGCAGGATTTTTTCCGTCGATGGCACGCGGTGTCGCGGCAGCGAAATGCCGGCGTGATGCTTGACCAGGGCGAACTGGACTGGTTCCACCAGATGAACAACGGGCTGCACGATGAGCTCTCGCACGGCGATCTCGTCGACCGCCTGCGCACCAACGTCGCCCTGCTCGAATCGCTGGCCGGCGGCATCGTGGACCGCGCCGCCAAAGACGATCCCGACCTTGCCGACGGCGTGACGCCGGTACCGGCGCCGGGCCCTGCACTGTTCGCACGCGTGGCGTGACCGCCGCAACGCGGCCTAGGCGCCCTGCGGAGGATGGATCACCGCCGCGCGTCCGCTGGCAAGGAGCTGGCCGCCCTGCTCAACCCGGAACTCGTACTGCGCGCCACCGTCGTCCGCCGCGATGCAACGGGCGTGGACATCCAGCGCGCCGGCATCGGGGTCGACATATTCCACGGCCAGGCGGACGTCCCGCAGGCTTACCAGCCGGCCGGGCTTCACCGCCGCGCCGGGCGCAGCCTTCAGACCACCATGGACGGCCATGGCCTGGGCACCGTATTCGGCCAGGTTCACCGCGTGCAGGCCGCGCGGTTCGCGCAGCGGATGATCGGCGAGGGCATGGCTTTCGCTGCGCGCGTGGATGGTGTCGTGGTCGAAGGCGACCACGGCATCGAGCAGGTTCATCGCCCCGGCGTGGGGAATGAGCCCGGCGAATTCATTCTTTCGAAGCATGCGGCGCCATCAGGATGGAAATGCAGAAGTGGAAGGCCACACCCAGGCTTACCGTGAGGCCGATGGCACGCAGTACCGGAATCGACGACCACGCCAGCATGCCGAACACCAGCAAGGCTGAGATCACGCAAACGATGGTGGCGTGCAAGGTGCGCCGCTGCTCGTCGGGATCGCCGGTGTCCCGCTCGAAGAACAACGCATAGTGAAGCCCCAGGCCGCCGGCCAGGATCAGCGACACCAGATGGAACAGCGACAGCGGGATGCCCGCCAAGCGCTCCACCGCCAGCACCATGAAGGTGGCCAGTGTCATCGGCGCCAGCACGTGCCAGGCGCGGCGAAAACTACGCAAGGCGAAGGCGATGGTGGCGATCAGCAACAAGGTGGCCACGGCCAGCGCCTTGAGGATGCGCGTGCGGTATTCCGCGACCAGCGATTCAGAGGCCTGCTTCAGGTCCAGCAGGCGAACCGCGTCGCCGGTCTTCGCGGCCAGGGGAGCGAACGCGGCTGCATCGTGCACGCCCGACAGCGTGGCCAGGCCCACCCAATGATCGCCACGGTTCACCAGCATCGCCGACAGCCGCTGTCCCAGCGGTGATGAGGCGAAGCGTTCCGGGGTAAGCACCGGTGCGCTGCGTGCGGCAGCGACATCCATCACAAACGGGGCGAACAGATCCTTCTTGAATGGCGTGTCCTTCAGCGCGCTGGCAAGCATCGCCTCCAAAGCCTGCGTGCCCGGCAGCTTCGCCTGGCGCGCCTTCTGCGTGGCAGCGCTCGGCAGGTAACGCGAAGGCAATTCCACGCTGTCCAGCGCCTTGCCGGCCAGGAGCTTGTCGATGTCGGGCTCGATGCGCTCGGAGAGCGCCAGCACGCCGTCGGCGTCACGCGCCTGCAGCACCAGCAGGTAACGCACATCGGGCGCGCCGAGCTCGCCGCGCAGCCGTGCATCGGTCATCAGCAGGTCGGTGGGCAGCGGCGTCAGCGCGGCGAGGTTGTTTTCCCAGAACGAACCGGGCGCGAAATACAACATCGCCGCGGCGGCAAGGGCGATCGGCACCGGTAGCCAGCGCGGGCGTGGCAGCTCGTCGAAGAACGTGCGCAGGCGCGCCAGGCCGGGCGTGGTGGCGACGTCACGCGCACGTTCGGGCAAGAGGTGCGGCAACAGGTAGCGCGTGGCCAGTCCCGCGGCCAGGAGGCCGGTGATGGTGAACACCGCCAGCTGCTGCAGGCCGCCCACACCCGATGCGTAGAAGGCAAGATACGCGATGCATGCCGAGGCGATCGCCGTCATCAATAGTGGCCACAGGCCACGCACGCTGGCCAGCGCTGTTTCACCGGCACGCCGATGGCTGAGCAGCCGGATCGGATA
>NZ_DATHFX010000295.1:0-2997 GCF_035317885.1 Pinirhizobacter sp. | reverse complement strand
CGGCCCATCAGCGAGAAGCCGATGAAAGCTCGAACGTTGAGCTTGCGGCCGCCGTCGTCGAGGGTCATTTTCACCTTGTAGATCTTGCCGTTCTTCGGATCCAGGATCTGCCCGCCATTCCACTCATCGCCATCCTTCGACAATCCCCAAAGGATGGTCATGCCCTCCACCGGCTTGTTCTTCCGTTCGCCGTCGCACTCCTTGCACACGGGGTTCGGGCCGTCGTCGGACTTGAGCACCTTGATGATCTTGCCCTCCAGCTTGCCGCCGGATTCGGTGATCTGGATCAGGGCCTTGGACTCGCCGGTTTTGTCGTCGATGTTCTTCCAGGTGCCCACCGGCGTAGTGAGCTCGGCGGCGAAGGCCGCCAAGGGCCCGGCCACCAGGGCCAGGGCGAAGGCGGCGTGGAACAGTGCTTTCATGGATTCCCTCCGTACGCGTTGGTATGGAGGCCGAGACTGACCAGCGTAGCGGCGCCCGTCAAGCTGCACCGCGCCACTGGCATAATGACGGGTCTTTCCACTTTGCCGTTGCCATGCCACACCCTGATGAAGCCCTGGTTCGCCGCCTGGTCGGCGAACTGACCGATCCCCACACCGGCCAGCCGATGGCCGCCGCCATCCGTGCCGTGGGCGTGGACGGTGACCGTGTCTCGGTGGACCTCCAGCTGGGTTACCCGGCCGCCGGCCACATCACCGTGGTCGAAGCCCGGGTGCGCGACGTACTGCTGGCCGATCCGTCGATCGCCGCGGCGTCGGTCTCGGTCACCTGGCGCGTGCATTCGCACAAGGTCCAGGGCCAGCTGGCGCCGTTGCCTGGGGTGAAGAACATCATCGCGGTGGCCTCGGGCAAGGGCGGTGTGGGCAAATCCACGGTGTCGGTGAACCTGGCACTGGCACTGGTCGCCGAGGGCGCCAGCGTGGCCATCCTCGATGCCGACATCTACGGGCCCAGCCAGCCGCGCATGCTGGGGCTTTCCGGCAGGCCCGGCTCGCCCGACGGCAAAAGCATTACCCCGATGCGCGCGCACGGCCTCCAGGCGATGTCGATCGGTGTGCTGGTGGATGAAGATGCCCCGATGATCTGGCGCGGCCCGATGGTGACCCAGGCGCTGATGCAACTGCTCACCGATACGCGTTGGGAGGCGGTGGATTACCTCATCATCGACCTTCCGCCCGGCACCGGCGACATCCAGCTCACCCTCAGCCAGAAGGTGCCGGTGTCGGGCGCGGTGATCGTCACCACGCCGCAGGATATCGCCCTGCTCGATGCGCGGAAGGCGCTGAAGATGTTCGAGAAGGTGGGCATCCCCACGTTAGGCGTTGTGGAAAACATGTCCACGCACATTTGCTCGAATTGCGGCCACGAGGAACATATCTTCGGCGCTGGCGGTGGCGCCCGCATGGCGGCCGATTACAGCGTGCCCCTGCTTGGCGACGTGCCGCTGGACATCCGCATCCGTGAGCAGGCCGACGGCGGTACGCCCACCGTGGTGGCCGAGCCCGAGGGCGAACTGGCCGCGCGTTACCGCGCCATCGCCCGCCGTATGGCCGGCGCCTTGTCGCTGACAGCCCGTAACAAGGCCATTGCCTTTCCAAGTATCGTTGTCCAGAACACCTGACCGGAGTCTTTCGTGAGCATCAAATCCGATAAATGGATCCGCCGCATGGCCGAGCAGCACGGCATGATCGACCCCTTCGAGCCCGGACAGGTGCGTGAACGCGACGGAACGCGGCTGGTGTCGTATGGCACGTCCAGCTATGGCTACGACGTGCGCTGCGCCAACGAGTTCAAGGTGTTCACCAACATCAATTCCACCATCGTCGATCCGAAAGCCTTCGACGAGCGCAGCTTCATCGACGTGACGTCCGACGTCTGCATTATCCCGCCCAATTCCTTCGCCCTGGCGCGCACGGTGGAGTACTTCCGCATCCCGCGCAGCGTGCTCACCATCTGCCTGGGCAAGAGCACCTATGCCCGCTGCGGCATCATCGTGAATGTCACCCCGCTCGAACCGGAATGGGAAGGGCATGTCACGCTGGAATTCTCCAATACCACGACCTTGCCGGCGAAGATCTACGCCAACGAAGGCGTGGCGCAGATGTTGTTCCTGGAATCGGACGAGGTATGCGAAACCAGCTATGCCGACCGGGGCGGAAAATACCAGGGCCAGCGCGGGGTTACGCTGCCACACGCGTGAAATTCGCATTTTTCTGAACGTGGGGCCGGGCTACGGCGACCGGCCCGGCGATCAGCGTTACACTTGGCCGTCCACTATCCATCGCACCACGCAGGAGTTTTCGATGTCCCGTGTTCCCTCCCTGTTCGCACGCGTCGTGGGGCTGGCCGTGCTGGGCAGCGCACTGGCGCTTACCGGCTGCTTCGGCAAATCCAAACCCGATGCGGTGCTCACCACGCAGGGCCAGTTCGACGAAACCATCAAGGCCTATAAAAGCGGTCAGTTCGTCGTGGATGGCGCCGTGCTCTCGGCCGCCGATACCGGTAGCCACTATGCCTACCTGAAGGACCAGGGCCGCCTGCCCAAGACCATCCTGCTGGTGCCCAGCGACGATTCGAAAGTCCGCGACGCCCACCTGGGTTTCATGGCCCGCATGCAGCTGGACTACGGCTTCACCGTCTACTACGACAAGAAGGGTGAACTGGTTCGCTTGAATGCCGTGGAAGAAAAAGCCCGTGCCCTGGAAGATACCCACCAGCGCGCCCCGTTGCCTGACGAAATGAAGGGTAAGGAAGCCAGCAGCGGTGGTTACGATCCGCAGAACTCCGGCCAGCAGCGCGGCTACTGATCGCGCGTGAACGGATGAAAGGGCGGCGGACCTGTATGGCCGTCGCCTTTTTTATGACCCGGAAAGCACGGCGGCGATCTCCGCCACGCGAGCCTGGCGCTCCGCCGGCGCATAGGGCGCCGCCGGACCACTGCCCCAGACCGGCCCTGGCCACGCGGCATCGCCTTCGCGCCGCGCCACCACATGCACG
>NZ_DATHFX010000294.1:0-12616 GCF_035317885.1 Pinirhizobacter sp. | reverse complement strand
CCTCAAGAACCTCGAGAACTCGAAGGTCGCGATGGTGTACGGCCAGATGAACGAGCCGCCGGGCAACCGCCTGCGCGTCGCGCTCACCGGCCTCACCATGGCCGAATACTTCCGCGACGAGAAGGACGCATCCGGCCGCGGCAAGGACGTGCTGCTGTTCGTTGACAACATCTACCGCTATACGCTGGCCGGCACCGAAGTGTCCGCGCTGCTCGGCCGTATGCCGTCGGCGGTGGGTTACCAGCCCACCCTGGCCGAGGAAATGGGCGTGCTGCAGGAGCGCATCACCTCCACCAAGACCGGTTCCATCACGTCCATCCAGGCGGTGTACGTGCCCGCGGATGACCTTACCGATCCGTCGCCGGCCACCACGTTCGCGCATCTCGATGCCACCGTGGTGCTCAGCCGTAACATCGCGTCGCTGGGTATCTACCCGGCGGTCGATCCGCTCGATTCCACCAGTCGTCAGCTCGATCCGAACGTCATCGGTACCGAGCACTACGACACCGCGCGTCGCGTGCAGGGCATGCTGCAGCGCTACAAGGAACTGAAGGACATCATTGCCATCCTGGGCATGGACGAACTGTCCCAGGAAGACAAGGAATCGGTGAGCCGCGCCCGCAAGATCGAGCGCTTCTTCTCCCAGCCGTTCCACGTGGCCGAAGTGTTCACCGGTTCCCCTGGCAAGTACGTGCCACTGAAGGAAACCATCCGCGGCTTCAAGATGATCGTCGACGGCGAAGTGGACCACCTGCCCGAGCAGGCCTTCTACATGGTCGGCGGCATCGACGAGGCCATCAAGAAGGCCGAGGACATGGGCGCGAAGAAGGCGGCCTAAGGCCTCCTTCCAAGCTCACATCCTCCCTAACGCAACGAATCAGGACTCCCCCATGCATACCATCCGCGTCGACATCGTCAGTGCCGAAGCCGAGGAATTCTCCGGCGACGCCACCCTGGTGGTGGCCACCGGTGAGATGGGCGAGCTGGGCATCGCCCCGCGCCATGCACCCCTGGTGACGCGCCTGAAGCCGGGTTTCGTCGAGGTGGTGCTGGCCTCGGGCGAGCGCCAGTCGTTCTATGTCAACGGCGGGTTCCTTGAAGTGCAGCCGCAGGTAGTGACGGTGCTGGCCGATACGGCCATCCGTGCCACGGACCTCGACGAAGCGGCCGCGCAGGCCGCCAAGAAAGACGCCGAGCAGGCCTTGGCCAACCGTGGCGACACGCTCGACGTCAGCGCCGCCCAGGCCAAGCTCGCCGAGGCCCTGGCCCAGCTGCAGGCCCTGGAACGCATGCGCAAGATGGTCCGCCACTAAAGGCACGTCGCAGGCACTTTGCGAAAAAGCCGGCCCCAGTGCCGGCTTTTTTCTTCATGCAACGACAACCTGCCCGCTGCCTACAATGGCGGGACTTATGATCACTGCCGATGCCCCCACCTGATGAAAGCGCGCTATAGCCGTCCGTTGTGGATACTAGGCGTGCTGGTCGTGCTCGTGATCGCCGGCCGCATGGCGCTGCCGTACGCGGTGCTGCACTACCTCAATGGCCGTATGCAGACGATGGGCGCGTATCGCGGCCATATCGGTGACATCGACATCCATCTGTGGCGGGGCGCGTACACCATCAACGGGCTGGTCATCGAGAAGGTCGATGGCAAGGTGCCGATCCACTTTCTCAACGCCCCGCACACCGATACGGCCATCAGTTGGAAGGCCCTGCGCCATGGCGTGGTGCGTGCCCGGATCGATTTCTACAACGCCGAACTGAACTTCGTCGATGGCCGTGGCGGCGGCGAATCGCAGACCGGCAAGGGCGTGGACTGGCGCGACCAGATCAAGCACCTGGCACCTATCCGCCTTGACGAAATCAACGTACACGACAGCACGGTAACGTTCCGCAACTTCGTCTCCAGCCCCCGGGTAGACCTGAAGGCCACCGACGTCAATGGCACGCTTGCGAACCTCAGCAATGCCTCGCGGGCCAACGGCACGGTGGTGGCTACCGCGGACATCAAGGCCAACATCCTGGGCGACGCGCCGCTGACGATGAAGGCGAGCTTCGACCCGCTGCAGAACTGGGGTGACTTCAAATACGAGCTCGTCGTCAAGGACATTGTCCTGACCAAGGCCAACGATCTGGTCCGCGCCTATGCCGGGCTTGATTTCGCCGCGGGCAAGGGCGACTTCGTGATGGAGCTTGAATCCCACGACAAGACGCTTTCCGGCTACGCCAAGCCGCTATTCCACGACGTGCAGATCTTCAGCTGGAAGCAGGACGTCGAGCAAGACCACAAGAATCCCCTGCAGATCGCCTGGGAGGCTACCGCCCAGGGGCTTTCGTGGATCTTCAAGAACCACGACAAGGACCAGCTGGCCACCCGGGTCGCCATCAGCGGACGGCTTGACCAGAAAAACGTCAGTACCTGGGACGCCTTTACCGGCATCCTGCGCAACGCGTTCGTCAAGGCGTATTCCCCGACACTGGAAAAGCTCAAGCCCGACCCCGAAAAGAAGTAGGTCACCGAGCCTATTGGCTTCCGGGGCCGCCTCGTCCAAAGTGGCGCCCAATCCCGTCGCCGAGCATCCCATGTCCCAGCATCCGGTCCACGTCCTGATCCTCGCCGCCGGCGAAGGCAAGCGCATGAAGTCGGCACGCGCCAAGGTGTTGATGCCCCTGGCAGGGCGGCCGCTGCTGGCCCACGTGGTGGACACCGCCCGGGCTCTCGGAGCGGCGGGTATCCATGTGGTGTACGGGCACAAGGGTGAGCAGGTGCGCGAGGCCTTCGCAGGCCACGACGACATCCGCTGGATCGAGCAGCGTGAGCGCCTGGGTACGGGACACGCAGTGCGTACCGCGTTGGCCGAGATGCCCGCCGACATCCGCGTGCTGGTGCTGTACGGCGATGTTCCCCTGGTCCACGCCGATACCCTGCAGGGCATGATCGATGCCGAGGTCCGCATTGCCATGCTGGCGACCCGCGTGGCCGACCCAAGCGGCTACGGCCGCGTGCTTCGCGACGGGAACGGCAAGGTCAAGGCCGTGGTCGAGGAACGCGATGCCGACGACACCCAGCGCAGGATCGACCTGATCAACACCGGCATGCTCATCGCCGACGGCCCCAGCCTGCGCGCCTGGTGCGCGCGCCTGACCAACGAAAACAAGCAGGGCGAGTACTACCTTACCGATGTCTTTGCCATGGCCAACACGGAAGGACAGGCGGCCTTGTGCATCGAGTGCGCGGAATACGAAGCGGCGGGCGCCAACGATCCCTGGCAATTGGCTGAACTTGAGTCGTTCCACCGCCAGTCGGCGGCGAAGACATTGATGACCGCAGGCGTGCGCGTAGTCGACCCGGCACGGCTGGATATCCGCGGCAAGGTCAATGCCGGCCGTGACGTGGAGATCGACGCCAACGTGGTGCTCGAAGGCAGCGTGGAGCTGGGCGACGAAGTGCGGGTGGGACCTTTCTGCCGCCTGCGCAACGTATCCCTGGCCGCGGGTACCGTGGTGCACGCGCATTGTGACCTCGATGGCGTGGTCACCCACGGACCGTGCGTGATCGGCCCCTTCGCGCGCCTTCGCCCGGGCACCGAGCTTGCCGCCAACGTGCACGTGGGCAACTTCGTCGAGGTGAAGAAATCCACCATCGGCGAGGGCTCGAAGGTTAACCATCTTTCCTACATCGGCGATGCCGTGATCGGTCGCCGTACAAACATCGGTGCCGGTACCATCACCTGCAACTACGACGGGGTGAACAAGTTCACCACGACCATCGGCGACAATGTATTCGTGGGCTCCAATACCGCGCTGGTGGCTCCGGTGATCGTGAACGATGGCGCCACCATCGGCGCCGGATCGGTGATCAACCGCGATGCACCGGCGGGCGAACTGACCGTGGCCCGCGCGCGGCAGGCCACGATTGCCGGATGGAAACGTCCCGTCAAGCGCTAGGCAGGCTGGCGTGCGGGCTGGCCAGCCATGGCCGCAGCAACCGCTTCACGCGCGCCTCGCCATCGAGCAAGTGACTTCCGATGGACGTGGCGGAACGGCGAAATGATGCGTCATTGAGCACGCGTTGCACCGCCGCGGCGACATGCGCGGGCTGGGCGTGGGCAAAACGCAGGCGCGTGCCCGCACCTGCTGCTTCCACGCGTTGCGCGATCAGCGGTTGGTCGTCGCGGATGGGTGCGATGACCAGTGGCCGGCCGTGCACAAGCGACTCGGTGACAGTGTTGTGGCCACCGTGGCACAACACGGCGTCGACCTCGCGCAGGAGCGCCAGCTGATCGACGCTACGGGCCAGTGTGACGTTCCGCGCATGGCGTTTACCGAGGGACCCTGACGGATCGACGATGGTCCAGTGAGTCGATGTCGATCCTTCCTGCGCAGCCAGCCAGGTTGCTTCCAGGAACCGGATGGAAGCCTGCTCGCTTACGGTGCCCATGCTCACCAGTACGTGGTGATCCCCGGCCGTCTCGCGCACGCCCGTCCCGCCCGCAATCCGATGCGCAAGGAGGGACCCCGTGGCGTGCACGCAAAGGCCTTCGGGCACGTCGCCCATCAGGACCGCGCAGCTGGTCATCAGCGTGCCTTGGGGAGAGAACAGTGGATCGGCCGGGATCGACCCAATGTCGAGCTTGTCTGCAAGGCGGCGGATGACCTGCGCCGTCCAGCGGCGTACCGGCGCGTGCATGTCGCCGCGCGTGGCAAGTTCGCCGGGGCTGCTGGCAAGCGTGAGCCAGGGTATGCCGTGCTGCCCTGCCCGCAAGCCGGCGCCAATGGCTTGCTGGTCCACCAGCATCGCATGGGGCGCGAAGGTATCCACGGCATGGGTGACGGCTCTGTCCATGCTGAGCGCCAATGGCACCAGGGCCTGGTTCCACAACAGCTGGAGAGCCGCCATGCCATGCATGCCGCTTGGCCGGTCGGGCGCGACGAACAGTGCCCCGGTTGGGAAGACGCGCCCCGGCACGCCGACTTCCCGGAGCAAGGGTTTATGACCAACCCAGGCAATCTCATGTCCGTCTTCGTGCAAGACGGCCGCAACGCCAGCAGCCGGATTGACATGTCCCAGCCATGGCGGGACTACCACGAGCACGCGGCTCATGGCGGTGTGAGCGCTGCGCAGCGTGGCTCGTGCCGCATCAGGAATCGGCTGACCAGATCGCTGACCCGCCGCGGCGCATCGAACAGCAAGAGATGACCCGCACCAGCCAATGTCTCGTGGGTGAAATTCGTCCGGTGGCCCATCGCGGCGAGCGCTCGCCCTTTCAAGTCCGGCCTGCTCGCTTCGCCATAAATCCCGAGGATCGGCATGGTAAGGGTATCGAGCATCGCCTGGTCGACAACGCGGCTTGCACCCAGGTCCCGGAACATCGTTGTGTCTTCGAGCGCCTTGATGATGGCCTTCGCGCGGCGTTCCTGCCGCGTGCCGTCCCCGCCGGCGAGTATGTGTTTCCTTTCCGGATCGGCTTCGTCCAGGCCGCGCGCCATGCTGTCCAGCATATGGGTACGCCACTGACGGGTAGGAGGTTCGCCTTCGAGCAGGATCAGGGACGCGACGCGCCCTGGATAATGGACGGCAAAGTCGACGATGATGGTGGCTCCGTACGAGTTACCCACCAGGTGCACCGGATCGGTGATGCCCGCGGCATCCAGGATGCCGGCGAGGTCCGAACTCGCCTGCTGCAGGGTGAGGGTGCGTGGTGCATAGCCCGTGCGCCCATTGGCGCGCCGGTCGTACATGAGGTTTGTGGTGCCCATGCGCGCCAGTGGCCAATGCAGGGACAGGTAGAAGCTGGCAAAACTGTCCGCCATGATGCCGTGAACCATCACTACCACCGGACGATCGGCTTCGGGCCTCGCGCGCTCGCCGGTGGCATCGGCAATGACCACGTGGTGTTCGATGCCTTGCGCTTTGATGTACACGGTTCAGCCCCCCGGCGCGCGCGTTGTCGAGGCCACGTATTTCGCGATGTCGCCGAGCGAGAACCTGGCAATGACGTCGAACTCGAGGCGGGAGCAATATTCAGCGAGGTTCACCCGCGAGTCGTATCGCGTCCAGAGTTCCGCGGAGAGCTGCGCCAGGTCGATGCTGTCCAGGCCAAGGCCATCCTGCAGCTCCAGGCACGGATCGAGTGGTATGTCGATGCCGTAGTCGGCGGTAAGTTCACGCAGGATCAGCACGACGGTTTCGAGGGCAGCCGTTTCGTCGATCGACAACGTGGTTGGAGTGGTCATGGTTCTGGCTCCTTGAAGGGATGATCGATGCTTCACATCAATCAAGTGACGGCATGCGTGCGCGGACGTGGGGTCAACGCGAACGGGTCGACGTCGACATGCGCCGTCCAAAGCCCCAGGAGGGCACGTTGCAGGCTTTCCAGGCCGGGACGCGAATGGTGCGCGGCAGGCAAGGCGACGTGTGGCATCCCATCGAGGGTATCGGCCACCATGGCGCACAGTGCGCCGCTACCCAGTTCGATGAAAACCCGATAGCCATCTGCGTGCATGGAACGAACAAGGCTGCGAAAATTCACCGGCTCGACGAAGTGCCGACGGAGTAATTGTGCGCAGCCAGATTTTTCGCGAGGAAATGGCGTTGCCGATACGCACGACCACACTTCAGCGCTGGGTGGCTGGACCTCCAGTTCGAGGAAACCAAGCATGGCATCGACGTGCGGGGCAAACGCCGGCACGTGGAATCCGGAACGCACCGCCAGTTCCTGGGTGATCACGCCTCGTGACTTAAGTACTTCCCGAAGGATTTCTATGCCCTCGATGGACCCGCAAGCAACTGATTGTGAGGGCGAGTTGTCATGCGAAACGGCAACATCCGCCATGCGTTGCGTGGTCGCAAGGGTCTCGCGCAGGACATCGGCGCCGATCGCTGCGGCGAGGTAGACAAGATCGGGAAGGGGCAGCCCGACATGCTGATAATTGAGGAGTCGTGCCACATTGGCGAAGCCGCCGGTAACGGTGAGTGCGGCCCATTCACCACAACTGAGCCCGGCCCTTCCATCCGGATGAATGCCCAGCTGGCGCATGGCGTGGTCCAGCAGGATGCCGCTTTCCATCGATTGGCGTGACTTTGCCAGCGTGTCGCGTGGATCCACACCTGCCGGTGGCGGCAAGGGACCTGAAAAACGACGTGATACATCGTCCAGGCGTGGCAGCGGACGATTGTCGACGCCAGGGAAGAGAAAGGCGCATTTGCCGCCGGCAGCATCCCTGGCGCGCGGTTGGAACCAGATACCGCGTGGGCCGGCATGGGGTACGCCACGGGCGACGATGCGCGATGCCACCGCGAGGCGCTCGGGCGTTGGATCCACCAGCGCCAGTCGAAGTTCACCCCGGGGGGTGTCTGGTGATGGGCCCTGGAGGACGGACCGGGCGAGTGTCCCGACATCGTCCGCGGCATGGAGAGAGAACCCTGCAACGCCGATGCCGGATGCCTGCTCGGGCATGAGTGAAACAGGTGCATGTGGCGCGCAGTGAATACTCATGTCCGTCGATCGAATACGCCGCTAATCGACGCACTGATACGTTATCGACGCGGCTGTATTTCCCCTATAAGCCCACGCTAGAGCTCTTGGTGAGCGGCTGACTGTCCCGAAGGTAGGATTTCTCGACGTATCGCGAGAGCGCTCGCCGCGTGGATCGGCTAGCCGGCACTGGCAGTTGCGTACCGCCACCCATCGATTTCCAGCAGCAGGTCGGCCCGGCAGATGTCGCCATGCAACAACAGCAACGGCACCCCTGGCAGGCGCCTGGCCAGCGTCTGGTGAATGAGCGCCGCGTGTTCGGCATGGCGCACATACACTTTCAACGGACTGCGGTGGTCGAAGCCCTCCGGCAGCCCGCCACTGGCAAGCAGTGCGTCGAGATTGCGCAGGGTTTCGTCCAGTTGGGCCACGACCTCGCCTTCGTGCACCGTGGCATGGCCGATCACCGAGGCAGTGCCGGAAATCGCCAGGGCATCACCGGTACACAGCACCGTGGCGCGGCTGAAGGTGGGCGGCGTGCGACCGTACTGCCGCGGGTATTCCCAGGCACTTATCTGCCTGGGGTTCTCCACGCGGCACCCCGGCGAGGATCCGGCCAGAAGGTACACCTGCAGCAGATGCTCACCCGCGTGGTGGCCGATCGCCGTCGCCGCCGGGAATCCGCCGGCGAGCCAGTCGCCCATGCCCACTGCGCGGCCATGGCAGAAATGCTTGTAGCGTTCGTCGTCGCCCTCGCCGCGATTGATCCCGCCCAGGTAATTCCAGAGCCGTTGCACATGGCATTCGGGCTGTTGGCGGATGAACCGGGCGAGCGCGGCATAGGCGTGGCGCGCAGCGCCTTCCGGACCACCCTGGATACGTTCATCCGCTTCCAGCGCGCAGAACAGCCACCCGCCCCCCCGCGACCAACGCAGGTCGCCCTCGTGGCCTGAAATGACTTCACTGTCGACTGTCCAGATTTCATGGGCGTCGCCGGCCAGGGGCGCCAGGGCGACCTCGAGCACGCGCGCATCTTCTTGCGCAGATGGGTTGCTGTTGAAGCGGAAAGCCGCCAGCACGTTGGCGGCCAGATTGGGGGAAGATTGGTAGGAAACCTGTGGTGCCCGCGATGCAGTCAACTGATTCGCGTGCAGTTTTTCACAACCCTGAACCATGGTCCGATCCGGCTTCATCCAGTCGCTATGGTACACTCCGCGACCGCTGCCGCCGGGGGGGAGGGCAGGATTTCATGGGTATCGGAAGCAAGCATGGCAGAACAGACGGCAGCGCAGAACGAATTGGCCACCCTGGTGGTGACCAGTCTCAACCTGGAAGACACCCAACCCGGGCAGATCGACCCGGACGCTCCCCTGTTCGGCGGCGACCTGGGGCTGGATTCCATCGACGCGCTGGAAATCGCCCTGGCCGTGTCCAAGCGCTACGGTTTCCAACTGCGCTCGGACAATCCGGACAACAAGCGCATCTTCACCAGCCTGCGCACCCTGTCCGAGCACATCGAACAGCATCGCGCCAGCTGAACCGATGCCACCGGAGGGCGCCCGGCACGCCGGCCCGCGCCTTACCATGGACGCACCGATGAACCCGATCCCGGTCAACCGCCATGGCTCGCGCCGCCTGATGCTGCCACTGGTGGTGGCTTACCCGGTGCTGGCCATCTCCGGCGCCGTATGGCACCGCCCGGCGCTGTCGCTGGCCGCGCTGCTGGTGCTGCTCACGGTCATCGCCCTGCCGAAGCTCAGCGCAGGCAAGCGGCGGGCATGGGCGGCATGGCTTGCCGGCGCGGCGGTCATCGTCGGCGCGGGTCTGCTTGGCGTGGGTCCCATCCTGCTGTCGTGCGTGCCGGTGTTGATCAACCTGGCCTTGTCATGGGTATTCGGCCGTACCTTGCTGGCCGGACGCACTCCCCTGATCGCCCGGCTCATTGCGTCGGTGGAAAGCCCGGCCCGTCTGGAAGAACCGGGCATTGCGCCATACGCGCGCAACCTCACGCGATTCTGGGCATGTTTCATGGCGACACAGGCCGTGCTGCTTGCGGTGCTGTTGGGTTGCTCGGTGCCTGGCGGCATTCTGTTCGACCTTGGCATCGCGCCACCATTCGCCATCCCTGCCGCCTGGGCCATGGGCTACGCGCATGCCGGCGCCTACGTGATGATCGCCGTGACATTTGCCGGCGAGCATCTGTTTCGCCAGTTCCATCTGCGCCATGTATCGCATCCGGGCCTTCGCGAACTGGTGATGAAGGTCGCGGTACGCTGGCCCCAGCTCGTCCGCGGACAGGGGTTGGATCATTGAACCGGCTGCACGCATTCACCATTGACGCCGGCCATCCGGCGTTTGCCGGGCATTTTCCCGGCCATCCCATTGCACCGGGCGTGTTGCTGTTGCAGCACGTGGCCGACGCACTGCGCGCCATCGCCGGCGAGCGCATGACAGGTATCCAGGAAGCGAAGTTCATCCAGCCTCTTTTGCCGGGTGAATCAGCCTCGGTAACACTGGCAGGCGAAGAGGGCCGCTGGAAATTCACCGTGGCCCGCGGCAACGACGTGCTGGTCCGCGGCAGCGTTACCGGAAGCCGCGCATGAGTGCGCAGTTGAGCCAGCAACGCGAGGGCGGTGGCCGCTTCGCGCTGTGGCTGATCCGTTTCGTCTCGCTGCATTTCGGGCGAGGTTTCGGCCGTATGTGGCTGCATCCGATCGCCATCTATTACTTCCTGCGCCGCAGGCCCGAGCGCCGCGCTTCGCGCCAGTACCTCGAGCGCGTCACCGGCATGCCGGTCAGCCATGCACAGGTCATCCACCACATCCATTGCTTTGCCGCCACGCTGCTCGACCGGATATTCCTGCTGGCCCATGGCGACCGCGATTTCGAGATCGAAGTGGAAGGCCTGGCACTGCTGCACGAGACGATCGACAGGGGCAAGGGCGTGCTGCTGGTCGGCTCGCACCAGGGCAGCTTCGAGGCCTTGCGTGCGGTCAGCCAACGCCGGCCCGATGTACCCCTGCGCGTGGTGCTGGACAAGCAAAAGACACCGGCGATGACGAAACTGCTCGAAGCGCTGGCACCGCGGGTAGGCGCCAGTGTCATCGATGCTTCGCGCGACGGTACATCGATCACCCTGGCCATGGCCGAGGCAACGTCCAGGGGCGAGATGGTGGCGTTGCTGGCCGATCGTGCCCGTCCTGGTGAACACTGCCGGCATGCCGAGTTCCTCGGCAGGCGCGCGCCCTTCCCGGTAGGGCCCTGGCTGGTGGCATCGGTGCTGCAGGTGCCGGTGGTACTTTGCTTCGGCCTGTACATGGGCGGCAACCGCTACAAGCTCATCTTCGAGGCCATGGCCGACCGCGTGGAGATCCCCCGCGCCAACCGCGCCCATGCCCTTGACCAGCTGATTTCCCGCTACGCGCAGCGACTGGAGCACTATGCCCATGTGGCGCCTTACAACTGGTTCAACTTCTATGATTTCTGGCATGACGATGGTGCTCATGCTGGCATGGACCACATCCAGCCCAGCGGCGCCGGCGCCTGACGCAAATGCGTTGATCGCCTCGCTCGGCCGTCCGGCACCGGCACGCACGAGTTTCGCCGAGGCACGTTTTTCCAGCGTGCTGGACAAGCCCCTGCTGTCGACGGGAGAACTGTCCTGGCTGGGCCAGGACAACCTGGAGCGGCGCGTGGATACCCCGCACAAGGAAACCGCGACCATCGCCGGCGACAAGGTCACGCAGACCCGCGAAGGCAAGAGCCCGCGCAGCTTCTCGTTGTCCCGCGCGCCGCAGCTGAAAGTATTGCTCGACAGCTTCGTTGCTTTGCTCGGCGGCGATGCATCGCGCCTTGGCGAAGCCTTCACCGTCCAGCTCGACCGCGACGGCGGGCATTGGTCGCTGGCGTTGACGCCCACGGACGCCAAGGTGGCCAAGCAGATCTCCCGCATCGTGGTGGATGGCCAGGGCAACGAGCCGCGCTGCATGCGCATGGAAGAAGGCGACGGCGATACGGCCATCGACCTCCTCGGCCCGCTGGCGGCGAAGATGCCCAGCGAGCCCACGCGCGAAGCCCTCGTGGCGCTGTGCACTGGCGCCGCGCCATGACGGTCAACGTGGCTGCATGAGGTTCGCACCGCGCGCTGCCCTGCTGGCGGCCTGGCTGGTTTGCCTGGGCCTGCTGTACGTGCTGATCATGCATACCCTGGTGGTGGGTACGGACCTGCGCAGTTTCATGCCGGCGCCTACCACGCCCGACCAGAAGCTCCTGATGGACCAGGTGGGCGAGGGTCCGGGATCGCGCCTGCTGCTCGTTGCCATCGATGGCGTGCCGGAGCCGCAGTTGGCATCGCTCAGCCATGGGCTGGCAGCAAGCTTGCGCAAGCAGCCAGCCTACCCGCAGGTGGTCAACGGTGACTTCGACCTGGCCGCGCTCGACAGCCGCTTCCTGTTCTATCGGTATCTGCTCTCGCCCACGCTCGACACGACGGCCATGGACGCGCCTTTGCTTGCCGATCAATTGCAGCAACGCCTGGACGACATGGCCTCGCCCGCGGCGTCGATGCTCAAGTCGTTGCTGCCGCGTGATCCCACGCTGGAGCTACTGAAGCTCGCCGAACGATGGACCCCGGCGAAATCGCCGGAGGTGAAGGACGGCGTGTGGTTCTCGAGCAAGGGCGAGGCGCTGTTGCTGGTGCAAACCCAGGCGGCGGGGTTTGATCCGGAAGCACAGGAAGCGGCCATCAACGGCATCCGCTCGGCCTTCGCCGCGTTGCCGGGCAGCCAGGGTGCGCATCTGTTGCTGAGCGGTCCGGGTTACTTCAGCGTGGTGGTGAACGCACAGACGCGCCATGAAGCGGACATCATCGGCCGCATTTCCACCATCGGTTTCATCCTGTTGCTCCTTGTTGCGTACCGCAGCGTCACCTCGCTGTTGTTCGGTGCCCTGCCGGTGGCCACCGGTGGCCTGGCTGGCATCGCGGTCATGGCGCTTTGTTTTCGCGAAGTCCACGGCATCACCCTTGCCTTCGGCTTCACCTTGCTGGGCGTGGCGCAGGAATATCCGATCCGGCTGCTCAGCCATCGGCGTGCCGGTGAAACAGCGCTGGCCAGCGTGCGTGGCCTGTGGCCACTATT
>NZ_DATHFX010000293.1:0-8577 GCF_035317885.1 Pinirhizobacter sp. | reverse complement strand
GCGGCTTGCAGCGAAGCCTCGCTGCGCGCTGAAAGCACCAGCAACTGCGGGCCCTCCGCCGGTGTGGAAGCTTCGCGTGCGGGCGCTTCTTCCAGGATGGCATGGGCATTGGTACCGCCTACGCCGAACGAGCTGACCCCCGCGCGGCGCACGCCATCGGACGTCCATTCACGCAAGGCGGCGTTGACGACGAAGGGCGAACCTTCCAGGCCCAGCCGTGGGTTGTTCGCGGTGAAATGTAGTGACGGCGGAAGCTGGCGCGAGGCCAGCGACAGTGCTGTCTTGATCACCCCGGCCGCACCGGCGGCCATGACCAGGTGGCCGACATTGGATTTGAGCGATCCGATGGCGCAGAACGCAGCATCGTTGGTGTACCGGCGGTAAGCGCGCGACAAGCCTTCGATTTCGATCGGGTCGCCAAGCGGCGTGGCCGTGCCGTGCGTCTCGACATAGGAAATCGAGCGGGCATCGACACCAGCCACATCCAGCGCCCGCGTGATCACCGCGGCCTGGCCGGCGGCGCTCGGTGCGGTGAAGCTGGCCTTGATGCCGCCGTCGTTGTTTACCGCGCCACCGCGCATCACCGCGACGATCGGATCGCCATCGCGCAGGGCGTCGGCCAGGCGCTTCAACAGCACCACGGCCGACCCATCGCTGAACACGGTGCCCTGGGCGCCGATGTCGAAGCTGCGCGTGTGGCCGTCGGGCGAGAGCATGGAGCCCTCCTGCGCCACGTAGCCACTGCGTGGCGGGCAGCTGATCGACGAGCCACCGGCCAGCGCCATGTCGCAATGGCCCAGGCGCAGCGCATCAAAGGCCTGGCAGATGGCCACCAGCGAGGTGGAGCAGGCGGTGTTGAGGCTTATCGCCGGGCCATTGAGGTTCAACTTGTGCGCCACGCGTGTGGCGATGTAATCCTTCTCGTTGGCCAGCATCACCTGGAATGCGCCGAGCTTGTCGATGAGGTCCGGGCGATGGGCCAGGTGTTTCTGGAAATACGTGGCGTTGTGCATGCCGGCGAATACGCCGACGGTCCCGCCGGCGTTGTCGGGCACATGGCCGGCACGCTCCAGGCATTCCCAGCACAACTCAAGGAAAACGCGCTGCTGCGGATCGGTGAGTTCGGCCTCGCGTGGCGACATGCCGAAGAAACCGGCGTCGAAATCTTCCACGCCATCGATGATGCCGCGCGCGGCGACGTAGCCGGGTTCATTGCCTTCGGCTCCGGCAACGGCCGGGTCCAGCTCGCCGGGGCTGAAGAACGTGATCGATTCGCGGCCTTCGCAGAGGTTCTCCCAGAAAGCCTCCACGTTGTGCGCACCGGGGAAGCGGCCGGCCATGGCGATGATGGCGATCGGCTCGGCAAGCTTCGCGCCGGCATCGCTTGCTGGAGAGGCTGTTTGCACCGTCGTGCCATCGATCAGCGCGCCGAGGGCCGCGGGCGTTGGTTCGCCGAAGAAGTCGACGATGCTCGGCCGGGTGGAAATCTCAGCGTGGATCCGCGCCAGCGCCTTTACCGCCAGCAGGGAATTGCCACCGAGGTCGAAGAAGTGGTCGTTGCGACCGACGCTATCGATGCCCAGGATCTCCGCGAAGAGCGCGCAAAGCCTGGTTTCAGTCTGGCCATTGGCGGGCATGTAGCGATCGGCGAGTTCAGGCCGGCTGGCATCGGGCACGGGCAGGGCGCGGCGGTCGAGCTTGCCGTTGGCCGTGATCGGCAAGGCATCCAGATGCATCCATACCGAAGGCAGCATGAAGTCGGGGAGGGTTTCGGCCAGTGCCGCGCGCAGGCTGCGCGCCTCCACCGACGGCTTCGACGCCACATAGTAGGCCACCAGGCGTTTCTGGCCCCGATCGTCCATCGGCACCACGGCGCAGGCACGCACGCCGTCCAGGCGCAACAAGGCAGCTTCGATCTCGCCAACCTCGATGCGGTAGCCGCGGATCTTTACCTGGCCATCGGCACGGCCGATGAATTCAATGCTGCCATCGGCGAGCCAGCGCACCAGGTCGCCGGTGCGGTAGAGCCGCCCGCTGCCCGAGCCGAACGTATCGGGAACGAAGCGCTCGAGGTTGAGTTCGGGCCTGGCCAGGTAACCGCGGGCCACGCCCGCGCCGCCGATGTACAGCTCGCCGATCACGCCTACCGGCAACAACTGGCCACGCGCACCAAGCACGTATAACGTGGTGTCGGCGATCGGCCGGCCGATGGGAATGGACGTAACGGTGTCGGCAAGGTCGCGCGGTATGCGCCAGGTCGTGGCGAAGGTGGTGCACTCGGTGGGGCCGTAGCCGTTGATCAGCACCACGTCGTCGAGCGCGGCGTAGGCCTTGCGGATGTGACCGGGTGACAGGGCTTCACCGCCGGTCAAGAGTTGCCCGAGGCCGCGCAGGTGGGCAGGGTCTTCATCGACGACGGCATTGAAGAGCGCCGCCGTCAGCCAGGCGATCCTGGCGTCGTGGCCGCGGATGGTCGCTGCGAGGCCTAAGCCCGTGGGAATCTTTTCCTGGTGCACGATCACCGTGCCACCGTTCAGCAGTGCACCCCAGATCTCCAGGGTTGAGGCATCGAAGCCAAGCGGGGCGGCGTGCAACATGCGCGGTGCCGTGCCGAAGTCGACGTAGTCCACGCCGCGCACCAGGCGGATGATCCCGCGATGGGGAATTTCCACGCCCTTGGGCGTGCCGGTGGAGCCGGAGGTGTACATCACATAGGCCAGCGCATTGCCCAACACCACGGGTGTCGGCAGCGGCGAGCCCTCAAACAGTCCGGCCAGCGAGACGACGGGCGCTTCGGCACCCGCCAGCGGATCGCTGCCCTCGGCACGAACGATCAGCGCCACCTTGGCATCGTTGGCGACGAAGGCAAGGCGGCCGGCGGGTTGCAGGGGATCGAGCGGCAGGTAGGCGGCACCGGCCTTGAGCACGCCCAGCAAGGCCACGATGGCATCGGCCGAGCGGTCCAGCAGCAGTGCCACGCATTGGCCCACGCCCACGCCGCGGGCGATGAGCGCACCCGCCACGCGGTTGGCCTGCTCGTCGAGCTCGGCGTAGGTGATGGCGCGGTCGCCTTCCTCGATGGCGATTGACGCTGCGTGTTCGCGCGCTACCTGCGAGAACAGGCCTTGGACAGTGTCGGTGACCTGGCGGGCGACGGTGGTCTGGTTCCACTGGCCCAACATCAAGCTGCGCTCGGACGGATCGACGATGTCCACCGCCGCCGGGGCAACGTTACCGGCACTGAGCGCACGCAAGGCGTGCACGGTGGCCCGCGCCATGATCCGGGCGGCTTCGGCACCGAAAGGCGCGCGGTAATCCACGCGCAGGCAATCGCCCCGGAGCGTCCACACGCTTGCCCGATCACCGGCAGGCTCCGCGCCATCGGCTACCGACCAGGCACCCTGCGCATCATCGCCGGCTTCGCCCGAGTGCATGGCATCGGTACCGGTAAGCACGGCATCCACTGCCGCCAGGGCGCGACGCAACTGCGTCGCGGGCGAGAATCCGGGCCGCTGCGAAGCGCTGTCGATGGCGGCGGCCAGGGCAAGGTCGAGGGTGAGCTCAAAATGCGACGGCGCCGCGCCGAGGCCGGCGGGGGGCAGCATATCGAACAGGGGCGACGTCGATTCCGTCGCTGGCGCGGTGGTCATGTTTGGCACCTGGGTCTTCCCCTCTCGCGCATGCGGCATGCAGCTAGTGTCGAGGGCACGCACGCGGGCTTCTATATGCAGTTCAGTCGTCAAACGGCATGGCCGTAAGGAATAGGTTGCGACACCGGTGGCGTTGCCAAGGCAGCGCGAAACACCCTCTAGGCCGTATGGGCTAGTGCGCGCGGGCTACCGATGGCGGTACATCGGGTGTGCCCGGCGGCGCCTGGAACGCAATCAGCCAGAGAATGGCGCCCTGCACGGGTGCACCGGTCCAGGTCACCCTGTAGGTGCCGGCAGCGTCCACGCTGCGCGAGGCCACGGCGCATTGCACGCCGCTTTCGTCGGGAAGCTTCAGGAAACTGTCGACGATGACGAAGCCATCGCCAGGTTCCGCGGTCATGCGCTTGACCCCGCCGTCGCCCCACCAGAATGCCAACAGCAGGGCAGGCCCGGTGGTGGTCACCTTGCCGCTGGTTACCTGCAAGGCGGGTTCGGCATACGTCTGGGCGATGTCCTTCACCACGCCGCCGCGGATCTCCAGGAAGGGCACCGAAATCTCACCCTTCGGCTCGCCGCGCTTGGCAAACGTCAGCCGGTGCCCCTGGCCGCCCTTGGCGCCGATGACGAGATAGCTGGAAACGTTGAAGCGGTCATAGCCATTGCCGAAGGCCACCGCGCGTTGCAGCGACTTGAAACGATTTCCGTAATTGTCGCCGGGCGTGTCCGCGTTGCTGGCATAGCCGCCGTTCATCACCAGCAAGGTGCTGCCCGGCTGGGTATCGATGGGGTCGGTGACGGTAGGGCTGAACCCTAAGCCTTCGCCGTGGGCGAGCAGGGTGTGCGCACCCAGTACCGGTGCGGCATGCAATGGCGCGGCGATCATGGTGAAACACCCCAGGGCGAGAAAAGCCAGCAAACACCTTGCGCTGGCGTTGAGCATGCGCGACGCTAGCGCCCGCAGGCGGGACATGGGCATGGACGCATCGACGTCGTGGTGCCCGCCATCGAACTGCTGGGGAACTGGCTTGGCCGTCGAGACCGATTTCCTCGCGTTGTATCGCCAGCTTGGCCTGTCGCCAGGCTGCAAGCTCGCCGACTTCAAACAGGCATACCGCCGCCACGTTTCCATCCTGCATCCGGATCGCAACGACGCCGCCGCGCCGGAAGACCACGAGCGCTTCGGCCGCCTGGTAGTGCAGTACAACGCGGCCATGGACTTCCATCGCAGGCATGGCCGGCTACCGGGCGCCCCGGTCGGCGCGCGTTCGGCAGCGGCCGATGCGCCATCGGCCGAACCTGTCGCACCCAGCCCGCTGCCTCCGCGTCGCGAGCGCGTCACGCATACGCCGCGGCCGATGTTGCTGGTGATAGTGGCTTTGGTGGTGATCGCGTTGATCGCCTGGGGCGTGGGACCGATCGGATCGGCACCCGGGGCCGACAGCAGCAAGGTGACGCCGGAACCCGCCGCGGCCGACAGCGAACCGGCGGTGCAGGCGCCGCAGTTGAGCGTGGGCATGACGCGGGAAGATGTGCGCGCGATCGAGGGCGAACCCACCGCCGTGCACGGTGACCGTTGGGAATATGGACCATCGTGGGTGCGCTTCGAACGCGACACGCTGGTGGACTGGTACAGCTCGCCCTTCCGTTCACTCAAAGCCGCCAGCACCCGGCCGCACGGCGAGCGCGACTGAGCCATCGTCAGCGCGCGCCGCGGCCGAACAGCACGATCTCGAACGTCTCGACCAGGATCACCAGGTCAAGGAACAGGTTGTGGTTCTTGACATAGAAAAGGTCGTACTTGAGTTTCTCGGCGGCATCTTCTTCCGAGGCGCCGTACGGATACGAAAGCTGCGCCCAGCCGGCAAGGCCCGGCTTCAGGGAATGCCGCAAGCCGTAATAGCGGATCTTGGTGGCAAGGTCGGCGACGAACTGCGGGCGTTCCGGGCGTGGTCCGACGATGCTCATTTCACCCTTGAGCACGTTCCACAACTGCGGCAGTTCGTCGAAGCGAAGCTTGCGGCACACGCGTCCGACGCGGGTGACGCGGTCATCGTTCTTGGTGGCCCAGCGTGCCACGCCGTCCATCTCGGCGTCGGTGCGCATGCTGCGGAACTTGTATAGCCAGAACGTGCGGCCATGCTCGCCGACGCGTTCCTGGCGGTAGAGGATGGGCTGTCCCTTGCCCGACTCCAGTCGAATGGCAAGCGCGGTGAGCAGCATCAGCGGCCACAGCAGCACGATCATGGTGGTGGCCATGGCCACATCGAAGCCGCGCTTGAGCATCAGGTTCAGCGGCGTGGCATTGAAGCCGCCGGAAAACACCAGCCACGACGGGTCGAGCAGGTTCAGCTGCACGCGACCGGACTCCCGCTCGACGAAGGTGGTGAGGTCGGTCACCGTCACGCCGGCCTGGCGGCAGTCGAGCAGGTCATCCATCGGCAGGTTGCCGCGGCGATCGTCCACGCCCACCACGATCTCATCGACCTGATGGCGCCGGCACACGTCGCGTAGCGAACCGGTGCGATGCATGATGTAGTCGTCGGGCACCACGCTTTCTTCATGGCAGCCACGGATGTAGCCGACCACGAAGAACCCACGGCGATCGGCGCGGCGGCGCATGCGGGTGTGGATTTGCCCGGCGCGCTGTCCCGCCCCAAGGATCAGCACGCGGCGCTTGAAGGCGTCTACTTCCACCAGGCGCATGAACAACGTACGGAAAGCCGCCAGCAGTACGAAGCCGATCAGCAACGCCATGCCAAGCACGCCGCGGCCGAGGTAGGCCTGCGGCAACAGGTAGAACACCACCACCAGCGCCAGGCCGCCCATGCCGAAACCCAGCGCCTGGCGTGCAACCAGCCCGATCCAGCTGCTGCGAAGGTGCGCGCGGTATTGCCCCAGCGCCGCCATGGTGACGAACACCACGCCGGCGAACAGGAGCGATCGCTGCGGCAGCGCCGTGGCGTAGGTGGCAAGGTCGTCAGGACTCAAGAAGAAACGCAGGTAGGTGGCCAGGTTCAACGCGGCCACCAGAAGAAGGAATTCACTGACACCCAGGAGCAGGAGCCAACGGACGAATTGCTGTCGCAGGAAACGAAGCATCAGTAGCCCCCAGGGGATGCCGCGGGAAGGGCTTTTCGAACCCGCCGGCAGTGTGGAGAAAGCTACGCGTGCGAACTGCCGGGCGCTATTGGCTGGAGGTAAGAGCGGGATAGGCCATCCGGGGTGACTGGCGTAGCCAGTACCCTGGCCAACGGCAAGGTGGTTACCGTATCTACTTGCGGGGGAGCGGCAAGAGCCCCTTTCAGGCCCGGGCCGGTATCGAGCGCATGGATGCGCAGCGTGGCATGGCCGGCATGGGCAAGTTCGATTCCGCCGTCGGCATCGATCGTGGCCGGGTCCATGCGCAAGCCCGTACCGTAGGCCTTCAACAAGGCTTCCTTGCGCGTCCACAGCGCAAGCAGGGCGCTTTCGCGCGCATCGGTGGCCAGGGCCATCACCACCGCATGCTCGCGCGGGGTGCAGATCGACGGCGCCAGCGCGTGCAGTTTCATCCGTGGAGGGTCGCGCTCGATGTCCAGGCCGACCGTGGCGGCCCTGGCGATGGCGATGGCGATGAAGCGGCCGGTATGGCTAAGGCTGGTGGCAAAGCCCGTGCCGGGCAGCAGCGGTTGCCCGGCCTCGGAAAATATGAGCGGGACGTGGTGCGTGCCCAGAGCCAGGCACAATGCGCTGCGCCACAGTGCATGGGCCACAAGGTAGGTATCGGCATCGCGGGCGAAGCGGAAGCGCCCGGCGCGCGAGCGTTCGGTGTCGTCCAGCATCATGCGGGCGGCATCGAATTCCCCGGTGAAGTCCGTTGCGGACGCCAGCAACACCAGGGCTTCGCCGACGCGGGGTTGGGCGAAGCCGGCCTCGCGCAGGGTGTCGGCGGCGAACATCGGGCTAGGCAATGCCTGCCGCGTGGCAATCGGTGAGCAATACCTGCAGGTGGGCGGCCAGGCGCAGGCTCAGCGCGACGATGGTGAAGGTGGGAAAAGCCCATCCCCCCGTGGGGAATACCGAACTGCCTGCCACGTGCAGGTTGGCCAGCCCGTGGACGCGGCAATCGCGGTCCACCACGCCTTCTTCGGCGCGTTCGGCCATGCGCGTGGTGCCCAGGTGGTGCGCTGTGCCGTGCACCGGCAACGGTGCGTCGTCGTCGGCGACCACCCATGGCTCCGGCTCGAAGCGGCCGTTGCAGGTGCGCGCCAGTTGCTCGCCGAACAGGCGGCCCGCCGTGCGAATGGTATGGCGGTCGATGGCCGACAGTTGCCAGTCCACGCTCACCTTGCGCAGGCCCAGGGCGTCGGTGCCCTCACCGAGCATGATGCGGCTGTCGCGGTTGGGCGCCTGCTCGAAATAACCGATCAATTCCACATACTGGCTGCGCACGGTGGGGCGGTCGGCGAGCTTCTTGGCGAACGCACGCGCGATGTCACCGGCACCCAGCCCCATGCGCAGCGCCAACATGCCCAGATTCGGCGTGTCTCCGGGGAACGCGGTTGCCAGCATCGGACCATTGCGCATGGTTTCGCACATGCGCATCTCAAGCAGTTCGGCCTCATTGCGCACCGGGGGCTTCATCGCAGCGCGGAATTCGCGCAAGGCGCGCACGCCGAAAGGTACCTTTCCCTCGATCGGGAAGGGATGCACGCGGCCGGCGAGCATCTGGTACTCGCGCTGGGCCTGCGCCGACAACGCTATCTCGGGGGACACCGGGGCCGGGGCCTTGCCCAGCTGGCGCTCATAGGGGCGGGTGAGGGTGTCCGGATCGTCGGTGGCCACCACACCCAGCCTGCCGCTGGGATGGTCCATGAAATAGCGGCCTACCAGACCGTGCGCATTGCCCAGTCCCTCGGGAGAGACCGAATCGGAGAGCAGCAGCAGG
>NZ_DATHFX010000292.1:0-4492 GCF_035317885.1 Pinirhizobacter sp. | reverse complement strand
CCCCGCCACCACGAAGCTTGCGAAGATGCCGATCGGCACGTTGATGAAGAAGATCCACGGCCAGGAATAATTGTCGGTGATGTAGCCACCCAGGATGGGGCCTGCAATGGGCGCCACCACCGTCACCATCGCCAGCAGGGCCAGCGCCATGCCGCGTTTGGCCGGTGGATAGATCGATATCAGCAGGCTCTGCGTGATCGGGTACATGGGGCCTGCCACCGCGCCCTGGATGGCGCGGAACACGATCAGCATGCCCATGCTCTGCGCCATGCCGCATAGCAACGATGCCAGCGAGAACAGCAACGTGGCCCAGACGAACAGCTTCGTTTCGCCAAACCGGCGGGTAAGGAAGCCGGTGAGGGGCAGGGCGATCGCGTTGCTCACGGCGAACGAGGTAATCACCCACGTGCTCTGGTTCGCACTGACGCCCAGGTTGCCCGCGATCGTCGGCAACGACACGTTGGCGATCGTGGTGTCGAGCACCTGCATGAACGTCGCCAGCGACAGGCCGATGGTCGAGAGCACGAGGTTCGGCGGAGCGAACGGTTTTGCGGCGAGCTGGGCTGACATGGCTTTCTTCAGGACTTAAGTTGGGTGGACGCAGCGAACGGCCGGTGGGCTCACTTCACCTTCATCGTCTGATCGTCACCCGTGGCGACGTTCTGGTGGATGATCGACTCGATCTCCTCGTTCGCCTTGACCATCTGCTTGTCGTAGACATCGGTGCTGAAGGCGGGCTGCGTCGGAGCTTGCTGCGCCAGCAGCGGGCCGCTCTGGTCGTGCAGGGTTACCGTGACCACGGTCGACAGGCCCAGGCGCAGCGGATGCTTGTCGAGCTCTTCAGGCTTGGTGAACACCACGCGCACCGGGATGCGCTGGACGATCTTGATCCAGTTGCCGGTGGCGTTCTGCGCCGGCAGCAACGAGAACGCACTGCCGCTACCCACGCCCAGGCTCTTTACAATGCCCGTGTAGGTCACCGAGCTACCGTAGGTGTCGGCCTTGATCTGCACCGGCTGGCCGATGCGCATCTTGCCGAGCTGCGTTTCCTTGAAGTTGGCGTCGATCCACACCTGATGCAGCGGCACCACGGCCATCAGCGCCGCGCCCGGCTGCACGCGCTGGCCCACCTGCACGCCGCGCTTGGCGATGTAACCATCCACCGGCGCCCGCAGGGTGGTGCGCACGTCCGCCAGATACGTTGAGCGGAAGCGGGCGGCCGCGGCCTGCACGTCGGGGTGCGAAGACACCACCGTATCGTCCACCAGCACGCGGCTGGTGTTGTACGCCTGGTTGGCCGAATTCAGCGCGCTCTCGGCGGAGGTCAGCGCGTCCTGCGCGTGCGAGAGTTCCTCGGCGCTGATCGCACCGGACTTGGCCAGGTCGCGGCGACGGTTGAAGTCGGCGCGGGCGCGGTCCACGGCGGTCTGGCGCACGGCCATATCGGACTTGGCGCTGTTGACGTTGTTGTACAGCCCACGCACCTTGCGCACCGTGTTGGCAAGGTCGGCACGGGCGCCGGCCAGCTGTACGTCGGCGTCGGAAGGGTCGAGCTTCACCAGCACGTCGCCCTGGTGCACCAGGTCGCCGTCGTCGGCACCGATGGAGGTGACGGTGCCGGCGATCTGCGGGGTGATCTGCACCACGTTGCCGTTGACATAGGCATCGTCGGTGTCTTCATACCAGCGGCCGTCGAAGTAATACCAGAGCCCGAAGGCGATCGCGGCCAGCACCAGCACAACCACTAGCAGGCGGAGGAAAAAGCCGCGGCGGCTCTTCGGGGGCGTGGCGCCGACGGCGCCGGGTGTGGCGGAGGTTTCAGTGGTCATCGTCGTGCAGCCTTAGGATTGAACGTGGTTGGGCATGTCGGTGGGCGCGACGTTGAAGCCGCCACCGAGGGCCTGGATGAGTTGGACGGAAAGATCCACGCGCTGGGCCACGAGGGCTGCCATGCGCTGCTGGGCCACCAGCAACTGCTGGCGCACGGTCAGTGCCTCCAGGTAGCTGCCAACGCCAGCTTTGTAGCGTTGCTGGGCAAGGTCGTAAGCCTGGCTTGCCGCATCCATCGCACGCTGCTCCGCGGCGATCTGGGTATCGAGCGACCCTAAGCCGGTGAGGTCGTCGGCGATGCCATTGAAGGCTTCCACCAGCACCTTGTTGTACTGGGCCACGGCGATGTCGTACTCGGCATCGACGTCCGCCAGGTTCGCCCGGCGACGGCCGCCGTCGAAGATCGGCAGGCTGATCGCCGGCGCCACTTCGTAGAACAGCGACTGCGCGCTGAAGAGGTTCTTGGCGCCGCCGCTGGCCAGGCCCGCCAGCGCGCCGAGCGTCACGTTGGGCATGAATTCCGCCTTCGCCGCCGTGATGCCGTGGCTGGCGGCTTCCACGCGCCAGCGTGCGGCGATCAGATCGGCACGGCGGCCGACGAGGTCGGCGGGGAGATTGTCCGGCACCTCGATGGCCAACGCATTGAGCGGATGCGGGCGCTCGATCGACAGGCCGCGATCCGGGCCCTGGCCCAGCAGCATCGCCAGCTGGGTCCGCGCCGTTTCCACGGCGTGGTCGGCCACAGCCACTTGCTGCTGCGCGCTGGCGACCAGTCCGTCGTCCTGCTTCAGCTGCAGCTGGCTGTCGACGCCCGCGGCCACGCGCTGGCCGGTGAGCTTGCGCGACTGGTTGGAGCGGTCGAGCTCGGCGTTGGCCACATCCTGTTGGGCGAACGCGTACCCCAGCTGCACATAAGCGCGGGCGATATTGGTGCTGACGAGAATTCGGGCCGCGTTGGCATCCACCTCGGCGGCGCGCGCCTTGCCCAGGGCCGCTTCCCAGGAAGCGCGCTTGCCGCCCCAGAGGTCGAGGTCCCAGTTGAAGCTGGCGTAGCCGTAAGGGGTCCAGGTGAACTTTCCACCGATGGGCGACGGGATCAGGTTGCTTGGCAGGCGTGCACCGGCAACGGAAGCGCCGGCATTGACGGTGGGCGCCCGCGCGGCATCGGCGGCGCCGGCCTGCGCAGCTGCCTGGCGGGCGCGCGCATCGGCGGTGGCCAGGTCCGGGTTGCCCTTCAGGCCCTCGTTGATCAAGGCACTGAGCTGGTCGTCGCCGAGGCTGGTCCACCAATCGGTCACGGGCCAGGCGGCCGGCGACACCTTGATGTTGGCCAGGGCCTTTTCACCGTGCAGCGAAGATGGTTCGGTGAGCTGGCCGTCCGGGTGCAGGCCGCCGCTGGAGGCGCAGCCGACCAGGGCCAGGAGCAGCGCAGTCGACGCCGCGAGTAGGTACGGACGCATAAGTGTTTGCCTAAGCAGAAGTTCAGTCTTTATCGCGAAGCACGTCAAGCATGCGTTGCAGGTAGTCGCGAAGCCGGTCGCGCTCGTCTTGGGAAAGATCGCGCTGCGCGTCTTCAAGCATCGCCTTGTGGGCGACGCTCATATGGGTCCAGATCGCTTCGCCGGCCTCGGTGAGTTCGATGCGCAGGGCGCGGCGGTCCTGTTCGTGTGGACGCCGGCGCAGATAACCCTTGGCCTCGAGCTGGTCCAGCAATCGCGTCATGGCCCCACCGTCCAGTTCCGAGGCCCGCGCCAGCTCCGTGGCGGACATCGGGCCAGCAGCGGCCAGACGCTTGATGACCAGGAACTGGGTGTAGCGCAGGTCCACGCCGAGGTCGGCCAGGGCCCGCTCCAGGCCTCGCACCAGCTCGCCCCGAACGATGGCGATTAGCTGGCCGATGCTGTCCATGTCGGGGGTATAGGCGCAGATGGGAACACTCATGCCGCGTATTCTATTGCCGAAAATATAGTTGTCAAGGCAAATATATGTTCGTCACCTAGTTGCCGCGACGCAGCATTCAGCCGGCGTTGGCCTCGACCCCCAGTTCGTCGGCAATCAGCTGGCTGAGTGCCGGATCGCGCACATCGAAGAGTTCGAACAGGCCAAGGGCCTTTACCGTTGGCAGTTGCGCCAACAAGCGGGCCTCGACCGCGCGACGGGTAGCCTCGGGCGTGGAGGGATCGAGCATGGCGTGGGCGCAGGCGACGAAGGTCGCCAGCGCCTCGACGTCGGGAGCCGGCTCTCGGGCCGGCAGGTGCAGGACATTCATCAAGACCATCCTTCGGTGGGGACGAGGGTGCTTGCCGACGGGTGAGCGTCGCAAAGGCTACGCTCGTCTGCGGATGTTCTGATATCGATAGGCGGCCAAGTTATGTCGTGATTCGGCCAAATTCCGGGCTTATGACTTGGCGTCGCGGTCTCGGAAAGCCGCCTCGCCAATGTCAGACACCTGGACCCACTTCTTGTCGGGCGCGGCATCTTCGACGTAGCTGTCGTGCCAGTTCCACCATTTGTAGGTCGGGGTCTGGGGATAGCCTTCGGGCGAATCTTCCCAGACCTCCTGGCGCCCCAGCGGCGTGAGGTCGAGGTAATTCCAGGTGCCACCCATCTGCTCGTCGCCGCGGTTGTTGATGAAGTACGTGCGGAACAGGCGGTCGCCGTC
>NZ_DATHFX010000291.1:0-5991 GCF_035317885.1 Pinirhizobacter sp. | reverse complement strand
ACGAGATTTTGCTCAAGACTTGCGAGGGTGCCGGCGTTCAGATGCTGGAAAGCCCGATGAGCATCACCGGCATGGTGAACGTGGGCGAAGGCGCCATGACCATCGGCTTCGCCGCCGAAGAGCACGTGGCGGAGTTCTGATGCGCCTTGCCGTCTTCGTTTCCCTGGTGGTGTTGGGCTTCCTGGCGTACCTGCCTGCCAGCCGCGCCACGGACATCTACAAGTGCACCGCCAGCCATGGCGAGGTCACCTACCAGAACATGCCGTGCCCGCACGGGTCGAAGTCCGAGAAGCGGGTGATCGACGATACCGAGCCGATGACCACGCCACCCGCGCCGTTGCCGCCGGTGGCGCCGACGCCCCCTCCCCAACCTGCGCAGATCAATGCCTTGCCACCGCCTCCACCTTCGATCCCGGTGATGTACGGCTGCGTGCGCGCCACTGACGGCACGCCCTACACCAGTAACGGACCGGGCCAGCCATACCTGGCGCCAGCGGGCGTCGTGGGCAGCTATGGCAGCTCGCTATCGGCCCAGGCCGTGCCCTCGGCACCGGAATTCAACCACGGCAAGGTCAACGGCCAGCTGATCGGCAGCAACTACGTCTGGGTGCAAGACAGTTGCCACCAGCTTTCGCCGGAAGAAACCTGCAAGGCCTTGCAGGACCAGTTGGACGAGAACGGCGACAAGCTGCGCAAGGCTTTCAAGAGCCAGCAGCCGCCCTTCGAACAGCGTGACGCGGAGCTGCGCGCGCAGCTGAAGGGCTGCGGTCCGTAGCGCGAATCTAGAAGCCGTAACGCAGGAAACCGCCGTCCACCGCTACCACCTCGCCGGTGATGTAGCTTGCCGCCGGCAGGCACAGGAAGGCCACTGCGGCAGCCACTTCCTCCGGCTCCCCGATGCGGCGCATCGGCGTGTGGTCGAGCACTTCCTCAAGATAATCCGCATCGGCCAGCGCCGGTTCCGAACGCTGGGTACGGATGTACCAGGGCGCCACGGCATTCACGCGGATGCCGTCTTCAGCCCACTCCACGGCCAGGTTCCGCGTGAGCTGGTGCACGGCGGCCTTGGTCATGCCATAGACCGAGCCCGTGCGCACGTGGATCGCGCCGGACACCGATCCCACGTTCACGATGGCGGCATTGCCGTGCTGCACCAGGTGCGGATAGGCCAGGCGGCACATCTCGAAGGCGGAAAACACATTGGTTTCGAAGAGGCGGCGGTAGTCGTCGGACGAATAGTCCATCGTGGCCGCCGGCGCGTTGCCGCCGACATTGTTCACCAGCAGTGACAGCGGACTGCCGAGGTCGGCGATCCAGTCCAGTACCGCCAGGCGGTCTTCAGCGTCCGTCAGGTCGGCGGCCAGTGCCAGCACCGACGCATGCGGGGCTTCGTCGGCGAGTTCGGCGCGAACGTGATCCAGGTGGATCTCGTCACGGGCCACCAGCAGCAGGTCCGCGCCCAGCGCGGCCAACTCGCGCGCGCAGGCGTACCCAATGCCCTTGCTCGCACCGGTCACCAGCGCCGTCTGGCCGTCCAGTTGCCAGCTTGCCAGCCGTGGATGCATCGTGGATCTCCATGGGAAGGGTGTGGGGTCAGAGTAATTACTCTGACCCCGGGGCGCGAGCCCGTCGCGTTATGCTTCCGGTCATGGACCAGGCCAATCTCCTGCTCGACATCGACCATGCCACCGTGCTCCGCGGCGACCGCGCCCTGCTGGCGGACTTCAGCCTGCGCGTTGCCGACGGCGAGCACACGGCGATCCTCGGCCCCAACGGTTCGGGTAAATCCACCCTGGTACGGATGATCGAGCGCCGTCTCTACCCCCTCTCGCCCGGTGACGGGCGTGACCCGGTACGCGTGTTCGGCCGCGCCCGCTGGGATGTCACCGAGCTTCGTCGCCTGATCGGCGTGGTGTCGGCGGAGCTGCGGCGGGACTTCGAGACCCTCGATGGCCTTCGCGTGCGCGAGGTGGTGCTGTCGGGATTTTTTGCCTCGCTGGTGCTTGGACTGGACCACGACGTCACCCACGACATGCAGCAGGCTGCCACCCGGGCCCTGGAAAGGGTGGGCATCCTGGCGCTGGCCGACCGGGAAGTCGCCACATTGTCCACCGGCGAGGCGCGCCGCGTGCTGATTGCCCGTGCGCTGGTCTACCAGCCGCGCGCCCTGCTGCTGGACGAGCCCTGCACCGGCCTGGACCTTTCCGCACGACGGGAATTCCTTGGCCGCCTGCGGGAACTGGCCCAGGGCGGCACCACCCTGGTGGTGGTCACCCACCACATCGAGGAAATCATCCCCGAGATCGGCCGCGTGGTGATGATCCGCGACGGCAAGGTGTTCGCCGATGGCCCGAAGGCGGAAATCCTGGGCGGCGACGCGCTGTCGCGCCTGTTCGACATGCCGCTGCGCGTGCAGCGGAACGAGACCTGGTATTCGGCGAGGGTAGCTTGATGAAGAACACACGGTCATGGCGCGCATGCGCACTGGCAACCGTCACGGCGCTGGCTGTCGGCTGCTCCCATCCCCCGCCGCCCGACCCGAACGCACCGCCCACGCCACAGGCGGCGCAGTCCACGGCCAGGCCATATAACCCGCTGGACCCGCTGCTCAAGACCCGCGATCGAGCCCGCGCGGTGCAAACCACCGTGGACCAGCAGCACGCCACGCAAGACGCGGCGGTGGAAGACCAGTCGAAATAATACGGTTGCCTACTGCGGCGAGCAGAAGCAGTAGGCGTAGATGTTGGGGCGGCCGGCCTGCGCGTGTTCGAGCAGCTTCAACTCCGGCAGGCGCTCGTCGATGCTCGAGAGCCACTTCGGCAGGGTCATGCCCCAGGAGCGCCCGATCGCCAGCGCAGCGCTATCGTTCATGCTGGTGACCGCGCGGCCGAAGGTACCCAGGTCCGCCTCGATGTAACGCGTGGGTGCATCCTTGCCGAGCTTCGCTTCGCTGCGAGCCAGGGCGATGGCGTCGCTGAGGCCGCCGAGCTTGTCCACCAGCCCGCGGTCGCGCGCCTGCGCGCCTGTCCACACGCGGCCCTGGGCGATGGCATCGATGCTGGCGAAATCCTTGCCACGCGCCGCGGCCACGCCACCGACGAAATCACGGTAGCCCTTGTCGATGATCGACTGCACCACCATGCCGATCTTCGGATCCAGCGGCCGGGTAATGTCGAAGGAGCCCGCCAGCGGGCCCACGGCCACGCCGTCCGAATGCACGCCGATCTTGTCCAGCGCGTTGGGCACCGTATAGAACATGCCGAAGATGCCGATGGAACCGGTGATGGTGTTGGGTTCGGCGAGGATCGCGTTGGCGTTCATCGAGATCCAGTAACCGCCGCTGGCGGCGACGTCGCCCATCGAGACGATCACGGGAATGCCGGCCTCGCGCGTTTGCGCCACTTCGCGGCGGATCTGCTCGGCGGCGTACACCTCGCCGCCCGGGGAATCCACCCGCAGCACGAGGGCAGCGGTTTTCTTGTCCAGGCGCGCCTTGCGGATCAGCGCGGCGGTGGATTCGCCGCCGATCTGGCCCTGCGGCTGCTTGCCACTGACGATCTCGCCTTCGGCGACCACCACGGCCACGCCGGGCTTGCTGTTGAACGGGCTGATGGAGGCGATCTGCGCGTTGTAACGCTCAAGCGAAACGCTGCGCACGCCTTCGCCGTTCTTGCCGGCGGGTACACCGTCCTTGCGCAGGCCGTCGATCAGTTCTTCCTCGGTGGCCAGGCCGTCGACCAGGTGCTGGTCCAGCGCCAGTTGGGCGATGTTGCCGCGCGCCGAGGCGATCTGCTGGGGCATGCTGTCGATGGACGCGCGAAGTTTGGCCGGGTCGATCTTGCGCGCCGCAGCCACTTCGGAAAGCCAGGTGTCCCACAGGCCGCCCAGGTAGAACGTATCGGCGGCCTTCGACTCCGGCGAAGCGTGGTCCAGGATGAAGGGCTCCGCGGCGGACTTGAACTGCCCCACGCGGAACAGGTGGACGTCCACGCCGATCTTGTCCAGCAGGTTCTTGTAGAACAGCCGGTAATTGGCAAGACCCGTGGGCAACACGCTGCCCTGCGGATCGAGCAGGATTTTCGAGGCGTGCGATGAGAGGTAGTACTGGCCCTGGTCGAGGTTGGCGGCCCAGGCGATCACCGGCTTCCCGGTGGCGCGGAAGCGATCGATCGCCGCTCCCACTTCGCGCAAGGCGGCGAAACCGCCAGCCTGCAGGTCGTCCACATCCAGCACGATGCGCGAGATACGCGAATCGGTGGCGGCATTGTCGATGGCACCGACGAGGTCGCGTACCTGCACTTGCCTTGTCTTGTTCCCCGACAGGCGCGAGATGGCCGCGCCGATGGGATCGCTGAACTGCTCCACCAGCCGGCCTTCAGGCCGGATCAGCAACACGCTGTCGTCCTTGACCATGCGCAGTTCGCGGCTGCCCACGGCGCCGAGGAAAACGAACAGCAGCACGATGAACAGAACGCCGAAGAACAGCAGGTTCAACACCACCAGCCGCGTGATGTTGATGCCACGCCCCAGGGCCTTCAGGAAGGCCCAGAAGCCATTGGGCCGACGCGCGGGCGCGGCCGCCTGCACCCGCACCTGAGCCGGCCCGGGTGCGGGGGGCGGTGGCGGCGGTGGGTAGGCAGGTGGCAGCTGGTCGCTCATGCAGAAAATCCGGTGGGCCCGGTGCGCAGCGTAGCCGTTCCCGGGGGGGCGGTCACGTGACGGAAGTCCACCTGGCGCGCCGGGCCACCCGGTAGAAACGCCCGAATAACAATGCCGCGGCAGCGGTGAGCCCGGCGATCAGGCCGATCCACATGCCGGGGGCGCCCAGGCCCATGGGAAAGCCCAGGTACCAGCCCACCGGCATGCCGATCATCCAATAGGCCACCAGGGTGATCGCCATGGGTACCCGGGTGTCCTTAAGACCCCTTAGCGCGCTGTTGGAGGCCACCTGGATGCCGTCGGAAAACTGGAACATGCCGGCGAACAACAACAGTTGCGCCGCCATCGCGATCACGGCCGGGTTGTTGGAATAGATCGCCGCGATACCGTGCGGCAGGCCCAGCATCAGCGCCACCGCCACCAGTTGCACGGCGATCACCAGGCCTATGCCGCAGAAACCTGCGTAGCGCACGCCGGTCGCATCGTTGCGGCCTACCGCGTTCCCCACGCGCACCGTAATGGCCATGGACAGGCCCAATGGCACCATGAACGACATCGACGCCACGTTCAGCGCAATCTGGTGGCTGGCGGCCACCGTCTCGCCCAGGCGGCCGATCAGCAGCGCCACGGCCACGAACATGCCCGCTTCCATCAACAAGGTGATGGCCATCGGGACGCCGATGTGCAACAGCGGGGCGATCTTCGACCAGCGGGGCAAGGCAAGGCGTTGGCGCAGGTTGATATCGCGATAGGCGCGATGGGTCAGGATGTAGGTACCCAAACCGATCATCTCCAGCCAGATCGCCGCCGCGGTGGCGATACCGGTGCCGCGGGCGCCCATCGGCGGGAAGCCGAGCTTGCCGTACACCAGTACGTAGCCCAGAGGCGCCAGCACGAACAGGCCGCCGATGCTGAAGTACATCGACGGCAGCGGCATCGACAGCCCTTCGGACAGGCCGCGCAGCGCGAAGTAGGTGGTGAGCGCCGGCGCCGCCCAGCTGATCGCATGCAGGAAGGCCTGGACATCGTCGTGCAGCGAGGGCACCACACCGAAGGCGGTCATCAGCGGCGTGGCGTTGCGCGCGCCGAACCACAGCGCCGCGCCCAGGATCCAGGCGATCCACAGCGCCTGGTGGAAAATCGCGCCGATCTCGCCGCGCCGCTGCGCGCCATCGAGTTGTGACACCGTGGGCGGCACCGACATCATGGTGCCCAGGGCCAGCACCAGGGCCAGCACCCAGATACTGGTGCCGGTGACCACCGCCGCCTGCACGTGCGCACTGAAATGGCCGGCCAGGATGGCGTCGATCGCATTGGGCGCCATCGCCGACA
>NZ_DATHFX010000290.1:0-3279 GCF_035317885.1 Pinirhizobacter sp. | reverse complement strand
CCGCGGGTAGACCATCGCGCGGGACGGCCCCACCCAGGTCGAAGGACGGCGACGCACCTGGCGCACCACAAGCTCGTTGCAAAGTCCGGTGGCGCCCAGGAGCAAGGTCACGGCCACGATCTGCACAGCGAAATCGCCCAGTCCGAATCCCAGCCCTGCCGCAAGCACAAACAGGCCGGCAACCAGTTGCACCAGCCAGGCCGGTTTTTCCGCCATCGTCTTCATCGAGCCTCCCATCCAGCCGCTACCCACATGAAGACCAACCCAGTCACCACGCCGATGAACGGCGCGATGCGGGGGGTGCTTCCCATCCGGCTCCAGGCGGCCGGCAATACATCGGCGAGTGCCACGTAGAGCACCGTACCCGCGGCCAATGCCAGGGCGACGCCAAGGGCGCCGCCGTGAAGCGGGGCGGCGAGCATCAGCAGCGCGCCAAGGGGAACGGCCGAGGCCATCGCGAGCGACAGCCAGAATGCCTTGCGCGGCGGATAGCCGCCGGCTACCAACACGCCTGCGCTGCCCACTTCCCGCGGTATCTCGTGCGCAATGATGGCGAGCATCACGGCAAAGCCTGATGCGCTTCCGGCCAGGAAGCTCGCCGCCACCACCACACCATCGACCAGGTGATGAAGGAAATCGCCCGTGAGGTTCATCTGCGCGAACGCCGCAGGCCCTGGAACCCGGGTGCGACTGGCTCGCGGCCGCACGAAACATTCCACGCCCACGAGCATCCCTGCGCCGATCGCCACGCATTTGAAGGCGGCATCGGTGGAAAGGCCCGTCTCAAGCGATTCGGGCAATACATGCAGCAAGGCATCGCCCACCAGCAAACCCACCGCCACCGGTTGCAGCCAGGGCAGCACGCGTGCCAGCGAGCTAGTGGGCAGCCAGACCAGCAAACGCGAGGCAATGGAAGTTGCGGCGATAGACAAGGAGGCCAGGAGGACGTCCGTCAACGAATAGGCCAAGGGAGCAACGCCAAGAGGTGGAGTGGTTATGTTATAACATACCACTCACTCGTCAATGCCAGCGATGAAGGCTCCTTCCTTATTAGAAGGGTTTTTCAAGCGTCAGGAACACACCGCGCCGTGGCCCGAACTGCGGCGCGCCCACGCCCACGCCGGTACCGTCACGAATCTCATAGGTCCGATCCAGCGCGTTGATGAGGGCCAACTGCGTGTGGAAAAGGCCGAATTGATCGGTGACGAAATCGTGCGAAACGTTGAGATTGAGCTGGAAGTAATACGGCACCGACAGGCCGTTGGGGACGTCGCCGTCCTTGCGCAGGCCCGAACCAAACAGGTAGTCGGCGCCGATCTTGGTCGCATCGGTAATGGCGTAGTTCACCCCGCCTGAGGACGTCAGCTTCTGGTCGTGATCCAGGTGGATGAAGTTGTCGTAGATGTATGCCAGTTCGTCCGGATCGAAGTTGTACTGGCCGGTGATGACGCGCTTGCCCATGGCGCGGCTTGAGGCCAGGTTGAAGTAGGCGTTGAGCGGCCCATGGGAATAGTTGGCGGTGAACTCGGCACCGCGAATGCGGCCCTGGTCGTAGTTGAAGGTGGAGAACACTACGGCGGCGCCGAACTGCCCTTCATCCTGCAAGCGCTTCACCCGTCGATCGTAGAGGTCCAGGCCCAGGGTGAGGTCGCTGCCGACCTTTTGCGAGATGCCCAGGTCGTAGTAGTCCGAACGTTCGCTCTTGGGCGTATTGTTGCCGTCGCTGGGCAGCTGGTTGGTGGTGCCGGTGAATTTCTCGATCGACGTGGTGGTGATGGTCTCGGTCGCCGGCGGGGTGAAGTAGCGCGAATAGCCCGCGTGAAGCGTCGTGGAATCGGACAGCTGGTAAACCGTGCCAAGGCGCGGGCTGAGCTGCGATTCGACGCGGCCAAAGGCGCTGTAGCGATCGCCGCGTAGGCCGCCGTTGATGGTCCACTGGCTGTTGACGTTCCACTCGTCCTGCAGGTAGACCGCATCGGTGTGGGCGGTCAACTGGCTCGCGTCATTGATATTGAAGGGCACCGTGCTGGTCTGGTTGCCATCATCATCGGCCGGGAACACCATGGAATTGTTGACGCTGGATGCGCGCTCGTAGAGCACATAGGCACCGTAGCGAAGCGTATTGCTCTCGCCAAGCGGCGTGGCGAAGTCGGCCTGCAGCGTACTGGCGCGATTGCTGCGATTCACCGTTGAAGCAACGCCGTCGAACATCAGGTCGCCAATCTCGTCGGGAGTGAAGGCCAGCGAGGTGTAGCGCTGGCCCACCGACACCTGATACGCCGTGTCGCCCGCCTTTCCTTGTAGCGAGAGCACGCCGAAGCGGGTCTTTTCCTGCTGATGCTCGTTGAGGTCAGCCGAATTGAAATTGGTGGTATCGAGGTAGCCGAAAGTCGGTTCCTGATCGGGGTTATTGGGGATTTCAAACCGGTTGTTGGCGGCCCCGAACATGAAGGAAAGACGCATGTCCGGATTGATCACATAGCTCACGTTACCGAAGGCCTTGACCTGATTGGTGTGATCGTGGATCGGATCCTTCGACGGGGTCGGGTTTTCAATCCCCTCGTCGCTCTTGAGATAGTTGGCCGTGATGAAATAGCTCCACGCTCCCGAGTGACCGAACAGCGATGCGTAGGGATTGAGCGTGCCCTGCTGGCCGCCCGTCACGCCAACCGTACCGCCGACCTCATCGTTGCGCAGCCGGCGCGTGGTGATATCGAGCACCGCTGCGGTGCGTTCACCGTATTGGGCCGGCAACGCGCCATCGATCAACTTGATGTTGTCGATCATCCGGGCATCCAATGTCTGGCCAAAGCCACCGATGCTCTCCGGGATGGTCACACCGTCGATCCGGTACTGCAGATTGCATGATCCCCGCGCACATGGAGCTGTCCGAAGGAGTCCTGGACCACGCCCGGCGCCTGCAGGATGACCTGATTGAAGGCCGTCGAGGCGCCCAACGGCAGGGCGGCGATGGTCTTTTGGTCGATCACGTACTGGCTGCTGCCGGTATCCGGCGACAGGCTGTTGCGCGCCGCATCCAGCTTGGCGGTGACGTCGATGGAACCCAGATTGGTCGCGTTCTGCGGGTCGACATCGGGGGCGGCGGGGGCCGGGGTCGGAACCGGGTCGGTGGTGGCGGCAAGCACGGGCGTTGCCAGGCCGCAGGCCGCGGCGATGCAGAAAGCGAGCAGTGACGGTTTCATCGGAGACCTTTCTCGGGGAACTTTTCGGAATGTTATAACATTCGGAATCGGAGAGGGACATTCTCACGAGGCAAAT
>NZ_DATHFX010000289.1:0-2672 GCF_035317885.1 Pinirhizobacter sp. | reverse complement strand
ATTAGGCACTGCGTTCTTCATGTGGTTCACCCATCGTACCGGTCAGGTTGCCGCGATCGCTACGGCAGCCCGGTTAACTGTTCTTGCCGATCTCCTGTTCACAACGCCAGCGGTGATCGTGCAGCCCGTTTCGGGCTTGTTGCTGGTGCGGCTGATGGGTTTCGATCTGCACACATCGTGGGTGCAGGCCAGCATGGCGCTTTATCTGTTCATTGGGGCGTGCTGGCTGCCTGTGGTTTGGCTGCAATGGCATGCACGCAATCTCGCCCTCAGTGCCGTGCGGGACAACAAGCCGCTGCCCCCTACCTACTATCGCTGCATGCGTGTGTGGTTCGCGCTGGGATGGCCAGCCTTTCTCGCGACGCTGACCATTTTCTGGCTGATGGTAGCCAAACCCACGCTGTGGGGCTGAGCCAGGTATCGTCAATTTGGCGATGTCGCCTCTAAGGGAATGTACAAATGACGATCATCACTGTTTGCTGGATATAGCTGAGCTTGCATGTCGCGAAGCTTGTCGGTGAGTCCTTGTCCGTGAACTCTTACGAGCCACTGCTTCTCTGGCGATCGCTGTTGTGCCGACACACGGCTGATAGCCGCCATCAGATCGTCCACACCTGGGGTATGGATGACATAGCCGCAGCCCTTCCATGCCGTGACTCTTAGATCCAACTCCTCGCAGATCAATACCTTCGTCAAAGCCTCTGTCTGGTCAGCATGACGAGAGGCCTCTACTAGTTGTTTGATGGAAGGTATTAACTGACCGTCGGGCCGTATAACTTCGTTTGTTTGCGATGTATCCCACGCCTCAGGGGGGCAATCCTTCTGATCGGTCCGGAAGGCGACGAAGGGGTTTACCTCCATGGGATAGATTCGGCATACCAGAGGCCTCTGGTCATAGATCTGACAGGCATTGCCTTCGCCGAGGTTGGGGCAGCCTGAAATCGCGTCAGCGGCAAATATGGCAATGACACAAATGTCGATACTTCCAGATCTGACATGAGTGCCACGGCTCGCATTGTGTCGGTAACGGGCGAGGTCCCCTTGGTCTTCGTCAATGGCGAAGGCTTCCAACAGGATAGAGACGCGATGACCGCGGCGAAGCCAGGCTTCGGCCTCTTCCAGCGTCAAGGGCACATACCGACCCTTGCAGCACGCGCCACAGCCTACGCAGTTGAAATTGATCTGCTTGCTCATCTAGAACGTCATATTGAGGCTCAACCGCGCCCCCTGATCCTTGACGTCCCCACCGAACTGGCCCATGTAGCTGGCGTCGACTTCCGTGTGCGCGGCCACGCGGAACGACAGACCGGCGTCGGCGACCAATGCGTGACGCGCAACCGGTACACCGCTGATCTCGAAGGCATCGCCACCGGCGAAATGCATGGTCGATACCGGCGTGAGGTCGCCCCATGCCTGCTGCCAGCCAAGGCTGCCGTGCGCCGCGATGGCGTCGCCACTCAGCCGGAACGCATCGCGCACACCGAGCGTGGCGGTGTTCACCGCGCTGCTGTCGCTACCGGTGCTCAGTGCAGCGGCGCCGCCGCTTTCGTTCACGGCGTCGGTGCGCAATTGCACGTGCGCGGCATTCAGGAACGGCTCGAACTGGTTGCCGCCATCGGAGGTGAAGCGATAGCCGCCTTCGACATAGACCTGGCCGGTGCGTGCATGACCGCTTGACCCCAGCGACTCATTGAAGTCGCCAAACGCAACATGTCGCGTGGTGTCGATGTCCTGCCACGAATAGGCAGCGCCAGCACGCAGGTCGATCGCGCCCAATGCCGTACTGCCATAGAAACCAAGCTGGTCGGCGGTGACGTGCGCCGAGGAGTCACGCGCATCGACTTGCAGCGAGTTCTGGCTGTGCCCGAGGATGGCACCCAGACGGGTGTCGGCGCCCACGCCGGTATCGGCACCGACGATCAGGCCGCTGCCATTGGCCTGCAGGCGCGCGGCGTTGCCGTTGCCGTCGTGATCGCCCCAATGCCCGGTAACGCTGGTCCACACGCTCGAACCGTTCGCGGTATCGCCTCGGGCACCGTCATCCATGCCGAGCAAATGGCGGTTGATCGCTTCGCGCACGTAACGGCTGTCGTCGATCAGGGCGGTGCGCGTGCTGGCGTGAATCTCGCCGGAGAGTTTGTCGAAGGCGGCACGCGCCGTCGGCGCGTCCAGTTTTTCGACGGCGTCATAGACGGGCTGGCCGGCGCCGAGCGCTTCGGCGGCGCCCGCGGTGGCCCGCTGGTTCGGTGTCTGGGCGACCGTGGTGAAGTCCACGCTGTTACGCGACAGCGACAGGGTGACGGCATTGGCGCTGTAGCTCAGCGATGGTGCCAGGAACGCGAGATTGTCGGTCACGCCATCGAACTGGCCGGTGACGCCCTGCCCCGCATTGATGATCGTGTAATCCGTGCGCGGTGCCCAGTTTCCATCCTGTCCAAGGGCCAGGACGGTGCCGCCCAGGATGGTGACCTTGCCTGCAACATCCAGGCGATCGGCCTGGCCATCGGGCGTGGTTTCGACCTGGAACGTCGACCCCTTCTCAAAAGACGCATCACCAGCGACATGCAGCGTGCCGATGGAATTCCCCGGCGACAGCGTACCTGCCAGATCCAGGCCGCCGATGCTGCCGATACCACCAATGCTGCTGCCTGCATTGACTACGACATTGCCGG
>NZ_DATHFX010000288.1:0-8728 GCF_035317885.1 Pinirhizobacter sp. | reverse complement strand
CATGAGGCAAGCCGGTCGAAGTGGCGGTCGTTGACGATCGAGCTGTACTGCATGTTCTGCGCGATCGAGGGATAGAACGCTTCCACGCGTTTGGCCACGCGGGTGACGAAGTCGTCGACCTGGTCGCGGGGCACCAGCACGTAATCAGGTGCGATGCAGGTCTGGCCGGCGTTCACCAGCTTGCCGAAAACGATGCGTTCCACTGCATGGTCCATGCGCGCGCCCGGTCCGACGATGGCCGGAGACTTGCCGCCGAGCTCAAGGGTCACCGGCGTAAGGTTGGCGGACGCTGCGCGCATGACATGCCGGCCGACGGCGGTGGAGCCGGTGAACAGCAGGTGGTCGAAGGGAAGGGCGGAGAACGCCGCGGCGACCTCCGCGTCGCCGTTCACCACGGCTACTTCATCGGCGCGGAAATAGCGGGCGACCAGGTCGGCGAAGAGTGCCGAGAAAGCCGGGGTGAGTTCGGACATCTTCACCATCACCCGGTTGCCCGCCGCCAAGGCATCTGTGACCGGGCCGACGGCCAGGTACAGCGGGTAGTTCCACGGCACGATCACGCCGATCACGCCCAGTGCTTGCGGTTGCAGGGCGACGCGCGCGGGAAGGAACCAGAACCCGGCCCAGTGCCGCCGCACGCGCATCCAGCGGCGTACGTGCTTGCGCGCATGCTTGATGCCGTCCAGGCTCGGGAATACCTCCAGCAGGGAGGTTTCTTCACTCGAACGCTGGCCGAAGTCGGCGCAGATTGCCGTGGCGATCGCCTCGCGGTTGTCCCGTATCAGGGAGGCAAGGCGGTCCAGGCGGTCGCGGCGCGTGGCGCCGTCGGCCGGCGGCTCGTTGCGCTGGGCCGCGCGCATGGTGTCGAAGATCTTCTGCATGGGTAAAGCCCGTCCTTGTGTTCGGTGCAGACGTTTTACATCAAACCGTGTTCAGAATTTGGCCCGCAGTTCCACGCCCCACATCCGCGGCGGGGTGATGGTGGCGAACGGCGTGCCGAACACCGATGTGCTGATGTTGTTGACGCCCGTGACATACCGGCGGTTGAACACGTTGTTGCCGAAGATCGCCGCGCCCCACGTGCCGCCCTGCGACTGCCAGTCCAGGCGGGCGTCGGTGCGGTTCTGCGCGCTGCCGGTGTTGAAATTCGGGCTGACTTCGCACTCACCCTGCAGCACCGAATCGTCGTTGCAGCGTGATTTGCCGCGATAGGCATGCTGGATGTCGAAGGCCAGGTCGCCGTGCATCACGCCGTGCCAGGTGTAGCCGAATCCTCCGGCGAAGGAAAAAAGCGGCTCGCCGGTGGGCTGGCCCGACAACCGCACGCCATCGGGGGCCACGGTGTCGCGGTAGGTGGCGTCGATATAGGCGACGTTGCCATAGACGCGCATGCCGTCCACCGGCTGCCACTGCGCTTCCAGTTCCACGCCGTGGGCGTCCTGGTCACTGCTGTTCACCAGATAACGTGGCACACCGGAGCCTGCGGTATTCGGGTCGAGCGTGAGCGACTGCTTGTTGGTGTAGCGGTAGTAGTAGACCGAGCCATTGAGCAGCAGGTGCAGGTCTTCGAACACGTTCTTGATGCCTGTCTCGTAGTTCCAGACCTTCTCCGGCTCGAAGCGCGAGCCCACCTGCACGCTGTTGTAGCCACCGGCCTTGTAGCCCTTGGTCACCGATACATAGCCCATGCTCGATGGCGTAAACCGGTAGTCGAGCACCGCACGCGGGCTCACATCGGACCAGCTGTCGTGGAAATGCACCGGTACGCCCACCGCGTCGGTGAAGATCAGGTTCTGGCGGAAGGTGGCAGGGTCCACCCCTACCGCGGCAAGCAGGCCCAGGGCATCGAGCGTGTTGATGGTGTCGTCCAGCGCGTCGGCCTGCCGTGGCGCGTTGTACCAGGAGAAATCCTTGGTATCGCGCGTGTAGCGCACGCCGGTGGTGAGGTTCATACGGTCGTTCAAGTGCCAGATCACGTCGCCGTACGCGGCGTAGGCCTTGAAGCGGCCCACGTTGGAGATCTGTTCGCGCCAGGGGTCACCGAGCAGGTTGAACGGCAGGCCGTTGGCCTGCAGCAGGGAATTGAAGAAATGGTAGATGGTGCCGTCCGGCGTGCCGGTGGGCACGCCCAGGTTCAGTGCGAGCGTATCGATGCTGTCAGTGAAGACGTTGGTCTGGCTGGTCTGGCGCGCCTGCTCCTGGTAGTAGCTCACGCCCGCCACCCAATCGGCCACGTCGTTGTTGCCGGCAAATTTGAACTCCTGGTACCAGCTGTTGTTGTGCTCGATGTTGTCCGTGTCCAGGTAGGTCAGGATGTCGTTGGTGCCGTCGTAATCGCCACGGTTGTGCGTGTCGAAGTTCCGCCACGCGGTGGTGGAGGTAACACTTCCCCAATCCATCGAATGATCGATCACCAGCGTCGCGCCGTCGAAGCGGCGGCCTTCACTGGCATCCACGGCATCGTTGAGCAACGGCACGTGCAGGGGATTGCGATAGGTGGCAGGGTCCGGTGGGTACGGCGGCCGGCCATCGGGCGTGGTGGGCAGCGGGGCGATGCCGAAGGCGGGGCTCGGCGGTTGCTTGAGTTCCTCGTGGTCCCAGGTCAGCAGTACCCGCGTATTGCCGGTGACATTCCACCGCCAGGCCGCGCGCGTGCCCCAGTCGTCGTCGCGTCCGTAATGGCGGCCCGTGGCTGCATCCTTCACCCAGCCGTCGGACTGGTTGTCCAGCACCGAAAGCCGGAAAGCCATGTCCTTGCCGACGGGAATATTAAGCAGGGCATCGGCGTAACGCCGGCCATAGTCGCCGAAGCGAACGCGCGCGCGTCCTTCGAACTGGTCGCTGGGTTCGTTGGTAATGATCGAGATCGCGCCGCCGGCGGCATTGCGGCCGAACAGGGTGCCCTGCGGCCCCTTCAGCACTTCGATCCGCTTGACGTCGTTGAAGGCCAGCAGCGCGCCACCCGAACGCGCGGCATACACACCGTCCACGTACACACCTACCGCAGGCTCGGTACCGATGCCGAAGTCGGCGGTGCTGACACCGCGCAACTGGTATCGCGGCTGGGTGGGTTGGTCACCTCCCACCACCAGGCCCGGCACGAACAGGCTCATCTTGCTCAGGTCCGTCGCGGCGAGTGTATCGATTTGTTTGGCGGTGACGATCTGCAACGGGATCGGCACCGATTGCATTTCCTGCGTACGGTTTTGCGCCGTGACGGTGATATTGCCAAGCTCGGTGGCCGCCCTGGCGTCGGCGGGCTTCGAGGTATCGGTATCTTGAGCCCAAGCCGCCGTGACACTGGCGATACTGGCGGCAAGCACCGCGCAGGTACGGATACCTGTGCGCCGATTGATGTGGTTGGCCATCGGATCATCTCTCCATGATGAAAGCTTAGGTTTATTCCCTGGCGACGCACGAGCCCTGTTGCGACGCGATCCAGGCGCGGATCAACGCCACCCCCTCCCGGTGGACGGTGCTTCGGCCTATTTCGGGCATCATCACGCCCGGTTCCGCCGACGCCATGCGATAAGGCAGGATCGATGCATCCGGTTGTCCGGGCACGATGTCGAACATGTGGTCACCCGTGCCGCGGCCGGCGGCCACGGGCGGCTTGCAGATCCCCAGGTGGCGGTCTTCGTCGGCGGTCACGTCGAGGGTGAGCGCGGTGGTGTTGGCGGCGCCCTTCGGGTTGTGGCAGTGGCCGCAGTTGATGTCCAGGTAGGCGCGTGCGCGCGCCTCTAGTGGCTCATGCGTATCCATCCAGTTGGCATTGCGCGGGATCTGCGCGGCCGTGGGCAAACCCTGCAGGTAGCCCACGCGCGCCAGGTGCGCCAGCTGGTTCTCCCTTCCGTCCGGATAGTCGTAGTCGCGGTTGACGTGACGGGCCTTCGGCCCGATCGGTGCGATCTGCCGGGTCACCCAGTCGCGTGCATGGCAGCTCGAGCACTGGCTTTCATCTGGAACCACGTAGTTGAATGCCTCGTGCGCGCCAGCGTCGTCAAGCAAGGTAAGCGGCAATACGGCGCCGGTGCGGGCAAGGTCGGCGTCCGTCTGCGCGGCGTTCCACACGTAGGGTATGGCGGCCCATCCCGATGCCCGGCGCACCAGGATGCGCGTCTCGACCAGGTGTACGTGCGCAAGGTCCAGACCTTCGCCCGCGAAATCGCGTGAACTGTCGTACGTGCGCAGCACCGTGCCTTCCGGGCCGCCGGCGGCACGCGGGTAGTAGAACGTCTTGCTGATGACCGTGCCGACCGGGAAGTCGAAGGTCTGTTCGGCGTCGTAGTTGGCGTGTGTGCCCTGCGGCATCCAGATCGTGCGCAGTTTGTGCGCGTAGTCGGTAAAAAGCGGGGTGTTGAGGTCGTACGGCACCACGCCCTGGTTTAGCACCAGCTTGCCGTCGGCCACGGCCACTACATGCCATTCGGACAGGTGCGCAGGACGGCCCTCGGCGTGGAAGGCCACCGGTGGCATCTGCCGGTGGCACGCGGCGAGCATCCCGCCTAGCACGAGCAAGAACGCAGTGGCCACGCACCAAACTAGCCTTCGGTGCATGCCTTAGCCCTGGCCCAGCACGATCGCCGGGAGCTTGGGCAGCGTGCACTGGTACGCGCGGGTGTCGGTGCTGGGTTTGTCGTAGTCGTGCGGCCCGTCGGCGTTGAGCACGCCCACCGGTCCGTTCTGGATGCAAAGCCGGTCTGCTGGCGGTGGCAGGCCATCGACCAGCGTTTTTTCGTCGACAAAGCCATCCCAGAGAACATCGGGGAAGCGCCCGCCCATGCCGTACACCGCGGTCTTGAGCATCTTTAGTTTCATACCGTCGGGGGCATCGCCGCCGCCGGCAAAGCGGTTGCCGTAGATGAAGATGCCTTTCGGGTAGGGGTTGTAGTTCGGGTCCACGCCCTTCTTGTTGTAGTAGTTGGTCGAGAAATAGCTGGAGATGATCACGTTCGCCGTCTGGTGGTTGACGATGTCGTTGTCGAAGATCTCCACCTTGTCGTTGGAGTTGACCACTACGCCCGAACCTGCCGGCACGCTGGCGACCGCGGCGCCCTTGGCGGCGAAGTTGGCCGTGTTGTTGTCGCGCACCTGGTTCTTGAATACGCGCGTGGCGTGCCCGGGCTGCGAGAGGTTGGGCATGTTGAACACCAGGATGCCGCCGGTGTTGCCGACAGCTACGTTTTCATACACGTCCGCGCCGATCGAGTTCTCGATCTCGATGCCTGCCACGTTCGATTGCGCACGGTTGCGGCGCACGATGATGTTGTTGGACTGGCCCACGTAGATGCCGGCATCGGAGGCGCCGATGGCGACGGAGTCCTCGATCAAGGTGTCCTGGGTCTTGACCGGATAGATGCCGTAAGCCCCGTTGGTGGTCTTCGGGCCACCCGTCCATTCCACGCGTACATCGCGGATGGTGATGTGCCGCCCCTGGTTGATCTTCAGCCCATCGCCCTTGGTGTCTTCGATGGCCAGGTGCTCGATGGTGAAATCGTTGGCGTTCACCAGCAAGCCTTCGGGGCCGGTCACCTGGTCCTTGAACGAGAGCACCGTCTTGTCCTTGCCCGCGCCGCGGATGGTGACGCCGTCGGTGCGCAGGCTCAGGCCTCGCTTGAGGCGGTAATGCCCGGCCGGTATCTCCACGACGCTGCCGGGTTTGGCATCCAGCAGTTGTTGCTGGAGCCTGGCTTCGAAACTATCGCCGGCGCTGCCGCTATCGGCCGTCGGGGCCGAGGACTGCCCGCTACAGGCCATCAGGCCCAGGGCCATGGTGGCCAGGATGATCGTCGATCGCATGGAACGCTCCCCCATTCAAACGGCTGTTCGTCGCCTGCCTTGCAATCTGCCGCCTAGCGGATCGGGGGAGGGAGGGGCGTTGCGACGACGATGGGGGGAAAATCGGCCAACCCGAGGGGTTCAAGCGGCCCGGCGGGCATCCCGGGGCGGCATGCCCGTCCAGCGCTTGAACGCGCGCCGGAACTCGCGAGGGTCGGCGAAGCCGATCTCCGTGCCCACTTCCGCCACGCTCAGGTGCCCGGCGTAAAGCAGTTCCATGGCCCGTTCGGCACGCAGCTGGTCGTGGATGTCACGGAATACCCGGCCGCTTTCGGCGAGCCGGCGGCGAAGCGAGCGCTCGCTCATGTTGAGGCTGCGGGCCACCTCGGGCAGCCGGGGGTGTTCGCGCAGCCGCATACGCAAGAGTTGCTCGACTGCCATCACCACTTCATCGGAGCTGGTGCCCTGGGGCAACTCACGCGTGCAGATCGCCAGCGCCTGTTGCCTGGTGCGCGCGTTGTAGCCGGGAAGGGGTACCTCCATCCAGCGCGCATCCATCACGATCTGGTTGGCGGGCGCGCCGAAACGCAGCTCGCACTGGAAGAAATCCATGTACTGGCGGACGTAGGCGGGCCGGGGATAGGTCAGTTCCAGCCGCAGCGGCCGCAAGGCCGGCCCCACCAGCTCCCGCGCCACCGCCAGGCAACTGGCGAAGAGTTCTTCGCAGAGGAAAGGCAGCAGGGCGTGCTCGCCGAAGCGCGGCCAGGCCACCAGGGCCGCCTCACGCGGGCCGGGCATGTCGAAGCCGATATCCAGCAGGGAGCCGCACACCTTGTGGTTTTCGATGCCCACGCGCATGGCGTCGCCAAAGGTGGCCGAGGTCATCATGGCCAGGCCCAGCAGACCGAAGCTGCCGAGGTTTCCATCCCGACCGGCGCGCATGCCCAGTGCCGGGTCCCCCACGGCGAGCAGGGCGCGGCGCAGCACGATGGCGGCTTGCCGGTAGGAGACGCGTGCCTCAGGGTCGGCGATCTGGCTGCGGTCGAGCGGCAACCCGGCAAACCAGGGCGTGCAGTCCACGCCGTCGCGATCGGCCAGGAGGGTGAGCCCGAGCAGCACGTTGGGCGGGATTTCCACCGCCGTGTAGCGTGGGTCGTCGGCGGGGTTATGGATGCCTGCGACGGATTTCATTGAACCGCTCCCCAGCTGTCCAGGCACCGATCATGGCACCTGGACAGGGGAAACCGTTAACGCATCGCAACATCCTGCGCGTGGCTTATTCGCCGATGGTCAGCAGCGAAGCGTTGCCGCCGGCCGCCGTGGTGTTGATGGTGAGCGTGCGCTCGTTGGCAAAGCGCAACAGGTAGTGCGGACCACCGGCCTTGGGGCCGGTGCCGGACAGCGCCTCGCCGCCGAAGGGCTGTACGCCCACCACCGCGCCGATCTGGTTGCGATTGACGTAGCAGTTGCCGACCCGCGCGTGCGACTGGATGTAATTGACCGTGTCGTCGATGCGGCTGTGGATGCCGAGGGTGAGACCGTAGCCGGTGGCATTGATCTGCTCGACGACCTTGTCCAGCTCGTCGGCGTTCCAGCGGATCACGTGCAGCACCGGACCGAACACCTCGCGGGTGAGCTGGCCGAGCGACTTCAGTTCGTAGGCGCGTGGGGCGAAATAAGTGCCCTTGCCGGTGGAAGCGGGCAGCGCCACCTCGGCGATCTTGCGGGCTTCGGCATCCATGCGGGCGGCGTGGTCGACCAGGATCTTCTTGGCGTCCTCGTCGATCACGGGCCCCACGTCGGTGGAAAGCTGGCCTGGATCGCCCACGATGAGCTCGGCCATGGCGCCGGCGAGCATCGACATCACCTTGTCGGCGATGTCGTCCTGCACGAACAGCACGCGGGCGGCCGAGCAACGCTGGCCGGCGGACTGGAACGCCGAGGCGATCACGTCCTTGACGATCTGCTCGGGAAGCGCCGACGAATCGGCGATCATCGCGTTCTGGCCACCGGTCTCGGCGATCAGCGCCGCGATCGGGGCGTTGCGCGCGGCAAGCGCGCGATTGATCGCCCAGGCGGTATCGGTGGAGCCGGTGAAAGCCACGCCAGCCACGCGCGGATCGCGGGTGAGGGCGGCGCCGACGGTGGCGCCATCGCCCGGCAGGTATTGCAGCACCTCGCGCGGCACGCCGGCGTCGTGCAGCAGCTTCACCGCTTCATAACCGATAAGCGAGGTCTGCTCGGCGGGCTTGGCGATCACCGAGTTGCCGGCGGCCAGGGCGGCGCTCACCTGGCCAAGGAAAATCGCCAGCGGGAAATTCCAGGGGCTGATGCAGACGAACACGCCGCGGCCATGCAGGGATAGCTGGTTGCTCTCGCCGGTGGGGCCGGGCAGCTGCTCGGGATGGCCGAACAGGCGGCGCGCCATGGTGGCGTAGTAGCGCAGGAAATCCGCGGCCTCGCGAATTTCGGCGATGGCGTCGGGAAGGCTCTTGCCGGCCTCGCGTACGCACAGCGCGATGAACTCGCCGCGACGCGTTTCCAGCTGCTCGGCCGCATGCTCGAGAATCGCCGCGCGGCTGGCGGCCGGCAGGCGGTCCCAGCCCGGTTGCGCGGCCACGGCATTGGCCAGGGCCTTCTCCACCGTTGCGTCGGTGGCATGGCTGACGGTGCCCACCACACGGCCCCGGTCCGAGGGATCGGTTACGTTCACCGCGGCGCCGGTCGCGGCGGCCCCCGGTACCAGCGGCGCGGCGTTCCATGGGCCGGCGTGCGCGTGGATGGAGTCGGCAAGCGCCTTCAGTTCATTGTCGTTCGCAAAGTTCATGCCCATGGAATTCTTCCGAAGTTCACCGTAGAGGTTCACCGGCTGCGGGATGCGCGGGTGGGGGATGGAGGCGAAACCACGGACGGTTTCGCAAGGGTCGGCAACCAGGTCGCGGACCGGGAT
>NZ_DATHFX010000287.1:0-7365 GCF_035317885.1 Pinirhizobacter sp. | reverse complement strand
TCGAAGGAAGAGATCGATGCAGCCATTGCCGAGGCCGGCAACGGCGCGCTGAAGGGCATCCTCACCACCAACACCAAGCCTCTGGTGTCGATCGACTTCAACCACAACGCGCACTCGTCGATCTACGACGCCACGCAGACGCGCGTCATGGGCGGCACGCTGGTGAAGGTGCTCTCGTGGTACGACAACGAGTGGGGCTTCTCCAACCGCATGCTGGATATGACGCGGGCGCTGATGGCTGCGAAGTAACGCAGCGCGCCATAGGCGACGTCGTCGCCGAAGCGATGGGGGTCAGAGTGTTCACTCTGACCCCGGTTCACAAAAAAAGCCCGCCGCGACTTAAGTCCGGCGGGCTTATCTTTGAGGCCGCGGCAGTCTAAAGCGCGGCCATCTTCTGCTCGATCGCCCCGAAGATCGACTTGCCATCCTTGTCGGTCACCTCGATCCTTACCGTATCCCCAAACTTCAGGAACGGCGTCTTCGGCTTGCCGTCGCGCAGGGTTTCCACCGTGCGTTGTTCGGCCAGGCACGACGCACCCTTGGACGTATCTTCGTTGGCGATGGTGCCCGAACCCACCAGCGTGCCGGCCGTCAACGGCCGTGTCCTGGCCACGTGCGCCACCAGCTGGGCAAAGCTGAACTGCATGTCCACGCCACACTCGGCCTCGCCGAACCATTGTCCGTTGATCCAGGTACGCATTGGCAAGTGCAGTTTGTCGCCATGCCATGCATCGCCCAACTCATCCGGGGTGACGAGCACCGGCGACAGAGCCGAACGCGGTTTGGACTGCAGGAAGCCGAAGCCCTTGGCCAGTTCGTTGGGAATGAGGCCGCGCAGCGAAACGTCGTTCACCAGGCCCACCAGCTGGATGTGTTCGGAGGCCACCTCGACGCTGGCGCCCATCGGCACGTCGTCGGTCACCACCAGCACTTCGGCTTCAAGATCGATGCCGAAATCTTCGCTGGGCACCACCACCGGGTCGCGGGGTCCGAGGAACCCTGCGCTGGTGGCCTGGTACATCAGCGGATCGCTATAGAACGACTCAGGCACTTCGGCGCCGCGCGCGCGCCGCACGCGTTCGACATGCGGCAGGTAGGCACTGCCGTCGACGAACTCATAGGCGCGCGGCAATGGGGCGGCCAGCCGGGTGATGTCCAGGGGGAAAACACCCGGCGCGTTGCCGTTGGCCAGGTCCTCCGCCAGCGCATTCAACCGCGGCGCGAGGTTTTCCCAATCGTCCAGCGCGGCCTGCAGGGTCGGTGCGATGCCGGCGGCGGTGACGGCCGTGGTGAGGTCGCGACTGACCACGACAAGCGTGCCATCGCGGCCGCCTTCCTTGAGTGATGCCAGCTTCATCGGTATTTCCTTGGGGAGGGATCAGCCACAACCTTCGACGTACAGCACCTGCGGCGGCACGCCCATGTGCCAGCGCGAGACGATGCCGTCGGGCCCGGCCTGGAAGACGATGCGCGCCTGGGCCTGCGGGGACGGCGTGACGATGAGGTCTTTCGCATTGGCGGTGTACTTGTTCGGCTGCACGGCCAGTTTGTCCTTGTAGAGCCCGGTGATCTCGTTGGCGGTCATGCCGATGCGCCCGCCGCCGGGGGCCACGGTGTCGCCCTGGCGGACGTCCACACGCTTCAGTACGCCGTCCTGCACCATGAAGGCGATGTCGCGGCTTTCCTTCGGCGGCGCCAGAAAGGCGCAGGCGTTGGCATCGGTGAGCGTGGCTGGCGTGAGCGGGGACTTCCATGCGGCGCGCAGGTCGTCAACCGGCATGCCCCAGCGAAGATCTAAGAAGCCCATGACGTCGGTTCCGAGCTGGTCGGCGGGCGCCACCGGCGCCACCATCGTCGAGCCCTCGGGCGGGCCGGCGGTACTGCCCGGTGCCGGGCCGGGCGGTAGCGCAGGCTTGGGCGCGGCCGCAGATTCGGCCGGCGGGGGTGCCATCTGCGAGGTATCGGCGGCTTCCTTTTGGCAACCGGCAAGGCCGAGGGCCAGCAGCATGGGCAGCAGGACTGACTTGTTCATCACGATTCCGGATTGAAGTGCCGGTGGATATTCTGCCAGCAGCTGTAGTAATCGCCCTGTAACTGCGGTGAGGACAGGGCCTGCGCCACCGGGCGGATCACCCGCCGTGTCTCGAACATGAAGGCCATGGTGCCGGCGATGTGGTCCGGCTTGCTGGTATCGGCGGCGCTGGCCTTCTCGAAGCTGGCGGCATCCGGACCGTGGCCGCTCATGCAGTTGTGCAGGCTTGCGCCGCCGGGCACGAAACCGCCGGCCTTGGCGTCGTAGGCACCCTTGATCAGGCCCATGAACTCGCTGGCCACGTTGCGGTGGAAATACGGTGGCCGGAAGGTGTGCTCGGCGACCAGCCAGCGCGGCGGGAAGATGACGAAATCCATGTTCGCCGTGCCCGGGGTATCGCTGGGCGAGGTAAGCACGGTGAAGATCGATGGATCAGGATGGTCCACGGCGATCGAGCCGATGGTGTTGAACCGTTCCAGGTCGTATTTACAGGGTGCGTAGTTGCCGTGCCAGGCCACCACGTCCAGCGGCGAATGATCGATGCGCGCCGACCACAACCCGCCCTGGAACTTCGCCACCAGTTCGAAATCGCCGTCGAGGTCTTCATAGGCTGCCACGGGCGTGAGGAAATCGCGCGGCGACGCCAGGCCGTTGGCACCGATCGGGCCCAGGTCCGGCAGGCGCAGCGCGGCACCGAAATTCTCTGCCACATAACCACGGGCCGCGCCATCGGGGAGGTCCACGCGGAAACGCACGCCGCGCGGGATCACCGCGATCTCGAGCGGAGAGACCTCGACCACGCCCAGCTCCGTGTGCAGCATCAGGCGGCCTTCCTGCGGCACGATCAGCAGCTCGCCGTCGGCGCTGTAAAAATAGCGGTCCAACATCGAACGATTGGCGGCGTACAGGTAGATGCCGCAGCCGGCCTGTTCGTCCGCGCCGCCGTTACCGGCGTAGGTCACCAGGCCGTCGACGAAGTCGGTATCTGCCGGCGGGGCCGGAAGTGGATCCCAGCGCAGCTGGTTGGGCGTAGCCGGCGTCTCGTGGAAGCGATTGTGGAAGCGGGCATGCTCACGGGGCACAAAGGGCTCGTGCATCGCCGCCGGCCGGATGCGATAGAGCCAGCTGCGCCGGTTGGCATGGCGCGGCGCGGTAAAGGCGCTGCCGCTGAGCTGCTCGGCATACAGGCCGCGGGCCACGCGCTGCGGCGAATTCTGGCCGAGGGGTAAAACACCCTCCAGGGCCTCGGTGGCGAATTCGTTGGCGAAACCCGATTGGTAGCGCAAGGTGCTGGTCATCATCGGTTCCATGCGTTGGCAAAGCGTCAAGGGTGGATGCTATCGTGCCCGCGCGCCGTTGCAGCCAGGGACGGGCGTAAAAAACCAAACTCAAATCAAGGGGATCTGCATGTCCGAATCCATGGCTCCGCCGCCGTACGGCACAACCGTGTCCAATACCGTGAGTGATCTTGCAGTCCCGCTTTCCTCTGGCAGTGGCTGGATGAAGTTCGTCGGCATCATGTTCATCATCCAGGGCGCGATGACCGCCCTCACCATCGTCGGCATCCTTATCGCCTGGCTGCCGATCTGGATCGGCGTGCTGGTGATGCAGTCCGCCGGAGCCATCGAGCGGGCCCAGCTCAGCGGCGATGCCATGGCGATGAAAGAAGCACTGTCCAAGCTTCGCACCTATTTCGTGATCCAGGGTGTGCTTTACCTGATCGGCCTCATCATCTTCGCGCTGTACTTCGTGTTCTTCGGCGCGGTGTTCATGGCGATGTTCCGCAATGGCATGCCGTTCCACTGATCGGTTTGGGCGGGGTCAGAGTCATGACTCTGACCCCCAACCCGCAACCCCGCCGGCCCGGTAACGTCGGCTACAGCACGCCGCGGCGCATCTGGTCGCGCTCGATGGATTCGAACAACGCGGTGAAATTGCCGTTGCCGAAGCCCTCGTTGCCCTTGCGCTGGATGATCTCGAAGAAGATCGGCCCGATCGTGTTCTGCGTGAATATCTGCAGCAGCAGCTTCGTTCTGGTCTCGGTATCCGCGTCGATCAGGATCTTGTTCTTCTGCAGGCGCGGGACATCCTCGCCGTGGTTGGGCACGCGCATGTCGATCACTTCGAAATACGTGTCCGGGGTATCGAGGAACTCCACGCCCTGCGCACGCATGGCTTCCACCGAGTCGTAGATGCTGTCGGTGAACATGGCGATGTGCTGGATGCCCTCGCCCTTGTACTCGTGCAGATATTCATTGATCTGGGATTTTTCATCCGCGCTTTCGTTCAGCGGGATGCGCACCATGCCATCGGGCGCGGTCAGCGCCTTGGATACCAGGCCGGTCTTGGCACCCTTGATGTCGAAGTAGCGGATTTCGCGGAAGTTGAACAGGCGCTCGTAGTAATCGGACCATTTCTGCATGTTGCCGAAATACAGGTTATGCGTGAGATGGTCGATGAAGGTGAGGCCGAAGCCCTTCGGGTGGCGGTCCACGCCGGGCAGGTACTCAAATTCCCTCTCGTAGGCATCCCCTGAGGCGCCATAACGGTCGACCAGGTACAGCGCGGCGCCACCGATACCAAGGATCGTGGGCGCTTTGAGGGCCAGGGTGTCGATCTTGCCCGCAATCAGTTCCGCACCGTTGGCCAGGGCCGTCTTCTGTACCTCAGTGGCCGGACGGTTGAAGCGGATGGCGAAGCCACAGGCCGAGGGGCCGTGCTTGGCAGCGAAATCAGCTGCAAACGAGCCGGGCTCTTCATTGACCAGGAAGTTACACTCACCCTGGCGGTACAGGGTGATCGCCCTGGACTTGTGCCGGGCCACGGCCGAAAAGCCGAGCCTGGGAAAAAGGGTATGCAGGAGTTGGGCATCGGGTGCTGCGAATTCTACGAATTCGAAGCCATCCACCCCTTGCGGGTTCTCGAAAGTGGTCACCTGCATGCCGACATTGGGCTGGGCACTCATGGGATTCTCCTGGGAAAGGTCGGCTCGTGCCGTCATACCATACGTTATAGTTTCACTTGAAACCAATTGCAAGGAGTATCGCACCACGATGGCCGACTCAGCCCACCATCCCCTGGCCCTGGAGCAGTTCCTGCCCTACCGGCTGTCGATCGTCTCCAACACGATCAGCCAGGCCATCGCTGCGGATTACCAGACCCGGTTCGACCTCACCATGACCGAGTGGCGGGTGATGGCGGTGCTGGGCCGGTTTCCGGATGTATCGGCCCGCGAGGTGGCCGAGCGCACTGCCATGGACAAGGTAGCCGTGAGCCGCGCGCTGGCCCGTCTGGTCAAGTCCGGGCGCGTGATCCGCGAAATCCACGACGAGGACAAGCGGCGATCGGTGTTGCGCCTGAGCGAGGCCGGCTGGACCATCCACGACGAGGTCGCTCCCCAGGCACGCGCCCACGAAACGGAGTTCTTCGCCGTGCTGGACGCTGAGGAACGCGCCTGGTTGCTGCGCATCCTGGAAAAACTGTCCGCCTGAACGGTGCGGTTACTTCACCCCATGCATCAGCCGCTGGATCAGCGGGGCGATAAGGAACAGCAGCACGCCCGCGCCCATCAGTGACCAGAAGCCGAAGGTGTATCCATCCAGGGCCGAGGCGGTGGTCATGCCCGTCTGGCCACTGACGTGGCCGGCGAAGATGCCCGACAGGTTGTTGCCGATGCCGGTGGACAGGAACCAGCCACCCATGCCGAAGCCGACCAGGCGCAAAGGCGCCAGCTTGGTCACCATGGAAAGCCCGATCGGTGACAGGCATAGCTCGCCCACCGACTGGATCACGTACACCATGAAAAGCGTCCAGAACGGGATCTTGCCCGACGCATCCACCATGCCCGACAGCGCCAGCATCAGCAGCGCGAAGGCCACGCCGTTGAAGATCAGTCCAAGGCCGAACTTGCGCGGGATGGACGGATTGAGCCGACCCATGCGGATCCAGATATAGGCCAGGACAGGCGCAAGGGCAATGATGGCCAGCGAGTTCACCGACTGGAACCACGCCGTGGGGAATACGAAGTCGCCCAGCTGGCGGTTGACGATCTTGTCGGCCAGGAAGGTGAAGGAGCTGCCCGCCTGCTCGAAGAACATCCAGAACAGCACATTGAAGGCGAAGATGATCAGCATGGCGATCACCCGGTCGCGCTGCACGCGGCCCTCGCGGATGCCTTCGACCAGCAGCAACACCGCCAGCACCACGAAGAGGATGCTAAGCACCCACTGCAGGAAACCCGCACCCACGGCGAGCAACAGGTACATCACCGGGATGCCGGCCACGATGCCCACCAGCACATAGGCCACCCGCTTCATGCTCTCGCCGCCGGCCGGCGGCCGCCCGATATCGTTCAGGCCGCGGCGCCCGAACCAGAACCAGAACAGGCTGATGATCATGCCAACGCCCGAAGCCATGAACACCACCTTGTAGCTGGGCATGTCCATGCTGCCGAAGACCGCCTTGGCCAGGTACTCGGTGATCACCGGGGCGATCAGCGCGCCGAGGTTGATGCCCATGTAGAAGATGGTGAAGCCGCTGTCGCGGCGCTCGTCGGTGACCCCGTAAAGCTTGCCGACCATGGTGGAAATGTTCGGCTTGAACAGGCCGTTGCCCACGATCACCGTGGCAAGGCCCAGTTCGAAGATGTGTTTTTCCGGAAAGGCGATCAGGAACAGTCCAGCCGCCATCACCGCGGCGCCGACCAGGATCGACCTCTGGTAACCCAGCACGCGGTCAGCCACGTAACCGCCGAAGATGGCCGAGGCGTAGACCAGCGCCAGGTAGGCGCCATAGGTTCGGCTGGCCGGCTGCTCACCGGTGGGATCGCCACCGAAGAACTGGGCCACGATGTACAGCACCAAGGCCCAGCGAATGCCGTAGAACGCAAAGCGCTCCCAGAATTCGGTCATGAAGAGCATCCACAACGGCCGCGGGTGGCCCAGCGTGGTGGGAAACTCCGGTCGATCGCTTTCCGTGGCGGTGTGGGTCATGTCTGTGCCCTGTCCGTTTTATGAGTCCGGGCACACCTTCGCCTGCGCGGTGGCTTTACGTCAACGGGCAGCGCAACATCCTGCGATACGGGCAGACGGGGTCAGGTGCCCAGCAGGGTCCGCACTTCCAGAAGCTCGGGAAAGAAGGTCTGTTCCAGCGCCCGCCGCAGGAAGGCCACGCCGGAGGACCCGCCCGTACCCGGCTTGTAGCCGATGATCCGCTCCACAGTCTTCATGTGGCGGAAGCGCCAAAGCTGGAAGTTTTCCTCGATATCCACCAGCTGCTCGCACAGGTGGTATTCCGGCCAGTGGTCGTGGGGGGCATCGTAGATGCGCTTCAAT
>NZ_DATHFX010000286.1:0-8654 GCF_035317885.1 Pinirhizobacter sp. | reverse complement strand
CGGCGCAGGCGGGATACGTTCTTGTTCATGCTCATTTCCTCGAAAGCGGATAGGCCGATTAGGCCTTCTTGGCTTCCTTCAGGGTGATCTTCTCGCCGGCATAACGGACGCCCTTGCCCTTGTACGGCTCGGGAGCGCGGTAGGCGCGGATCTTGGCGGCAACCTGGCCGACGACCTGCTTGTCGGCGCCCTTGATGAGGATTTCCGTCTGCGTGGGGACTTCGATGGTGACGCCAGCCGGCGCCTCGAAGACCACCGGGTGCGAGAAGCCCAGGGTGAGGTTGAGCGCCTTGCCGGTCATGGCGGCACGGTAGCCGACGCCAACCAGCTCGAGCTTGCGCTCGTAACCGGTGGACACGCCGGTGACCATGTTGGCCAGGATCGCGCGGGCGGTGCCGCCGAACTTGTGGTCGGCGCCTTCGGTGACCACCACGTGGACAATGCCGCCGTCGACGTTGACGTCGATGCCTGGCATACGATGGGTGCTCAAGGTGCCCTTGGAGCCCTTGACCGTGATGGCGTCGTTGCCGACGTTGACTTCCACGCCCTTGGGCAGGTTGATCGGCTGTTTGGATACGCGGGACATCGTTCGCTCCTTACGCCACCTGGCCGAGGACTTCGCCGCCGAGGCCGCGAGCGCGGGCCTGGGCGTCGGTCAGCAGGCCGGCGGAGGTGGAAATGATGGAGATGCCCAGACCGCCCAGCACCTTCGGCAGCTCGTCCTTGCCGCGATACACACGCAGGCCTGAACGGCTGACACGGGAAATCGTCTCGATGGCCGGCTGGCCTTCGAAATACTTGAGCTTCAGTTCGAGGACCGGCTTGCCGGTTTCGTCGGCCGTGGCGGCGACGTCGAGGATGTAGCCTTCATTCTTCAGAAGGTTGGCAATCGCCACCTTCAACTTCGACGACGGCATACGGACAACCGGCTTGCCCATGGACTGGGCGTTGCGGATGCGCGTAAACAGGTCGGCGATAGGATCAGTCATGCTCATGGGTAATTCCTGATGAGTCCACCGATATCCGATTGACCGGAAATCTTGAGTTGTATGCCGGCACGCGCCGGCCTGCGAGAACGCAGACCGACGACTATAGCAGGTTTTTACAGCGTAAAGCTAGCCGGGGTTACCAGCTGGCCTTGCGCAGGCCCGGCACGTCGCCACGCATGGTGGCTTCGCGGAGCTTGTTACGGCCCAGGCCGAACTTGCGGTAGACGCCACGTGCGCGGCCCGACAGCGCACAGCGGTTACGCTGGCGGGAGGGGCTGGCATCACGGGGCAGCTTCTGCAGCTTGGCCTGTGCTTCCATCTTTTCTTCGTACGAAGCGGTGGAGCTGAGGACGAGCGCCTTCAACTCCGCACGCTTGACTGCGTACTTCTTGACGAGCTTGGTCCGCTTGATGTCGCGGTTGACCATCGAGGTCTTTGCCATGGTTTGTCTCGCGTTATCAGTTACGGAACGGGAAGCTGAAGGCCTCGAGGAGCGCCTTGGCCTCTTCGTCGGACTTCGCCGTCGTGGTGATGGCGATGTCCATGCCGCGCATCGCATCGACCTTGTCGAAGTCGATTTCCGGGAAGATGATCTGTTCCTTGATGCCGAAGTTGTAGTTACCACGACCATCGAAGGCGCGGCCGGATACACCGCGGAAGTCGCGGGTGCGCGGCAGCGAGATGTTGATCAGGCGATCAAGGAATTCCCACATCTGCGCACGGCGCAGCGTGACCTTGCAACCGATCGGCCAACCGTCGCGGATCTTGAACGAGGCCACCGACACGCGGGCCTTGGTCGTGATCGGCTTCTGGCCAGCGATCGCGGCCATGTCGGCCACGGCGTTGTCCAGGATCTTCTTGTTGCCGGCGGCTTCACCCACGCCCATGTTCAGCGTGATCTTGGTGATGCGCGGAACCTGCATCACGTTGTCGTAACCAAAACGCTCGGTGAGCTTCTTGATGACGGATTCTTTGTAGAAATTTTCGAGGCGCGTCATGACATGTCTTCCTTACGCGTCCACTACTTCGCCATTGGACTGGAACACGCGCACCTTCTTCCCGTCGCCGAGAGTCTTGATGCCAACGCGTGAACCCTTGCCGGTAGCGGAGTTGAACAGCTGTACGTTGGAGATGTGGATCGAAGCCTCTTTCTCGACGATGCCGCCGGCCTGGTTGGCCTGCGGATTCGGCTTGGTATGACGCTTCACCACGTTGACGTTGGAGACGACCACGCGGTCCTCCGCAACGCGCAGCACGTCACCGCGCTGACCCTTGTTCTTGCCGGTGATAACGATGACGTTGTCACCCTTACGGATACGTTTCATGTCTGGTCTCCGCTCAGAGCACTTCGGGCGCGAGGGAGACGATCTTCATGAACTTCTCGCTGCGCAGCTCGCGCGTCACCGGCCCGAAAATACGGGTACCGATCGGCTCGAGCTTGTTGTTGAGGAGGACGGCCGCATTCCCGTCGAAACGGATGGTGGAGCCATCGGCGCGGCGAATACCCTTGGCGGTACGGACCACCACGGCGTTGTAGACCTCGCCCTTCTTCACCTTGCCGCGGGGGATGGCATCCTTGACGGTGACCTTGATCACGTCGCCAACCGAGGCGTAACGGCGCTTGGAACCGCCGAGCACCTTGATGCACATCAATTCCTTGGCGCCGCTATTGTCCGCGGCCTGGAGCGTGCTTTGCATCTGGATCATGGCTGCACCCTCCCGTCAGACAATGTCAGCGCGGGTGATAATTTCCACCACGCGATGATGCTTGGTTTTCGACAGCGGACGGCACTCGGCAATCCGCACCACGTCGCCCTCGTTGGCGCCCGTTTCATCATGGGCGTGCAACTTGGTGGAACGACGGACGATCTTGCCCAGCAGCGGGTGCTGGACCTGGCGCTCGACCAACACGGTAACCGTGTTGACCATCTTGTTGCTGATCACGCGACCCTCGAGGGTGCGCGCGGCTTTCTTGTTATCGCTCATATCCGCCGTCCTTACTTCTTGCTGCCGAGCACGAATTTCGTGCGGGCAATATCGCGCCTAACGCGGCGCAGCTGGTGCGGCTGGGTGAGCTGGCCGGAGCCTTTCTGCATGCGCAGATTGAACTGCTCCTTGCGAAGGTCCAGCAGGTGCTTCTTGAGCTCGTCTGCCGACTGGTCTTTGATCTGCTTGGTGGCCATCACATCACCGCCCTGGAAACGAATTGCGTCTGGACAGAGAGTTTCGCCGCGGCCAGGCGGAACGCTTCGCGCGCCGTGGTCTCGTCGACACCCTCGATTTCATAAAGCATGCGGCCGGGCTGGATCGGGGCGACCCAGAACTCGACGCTGCCCTTGCCCGCGCCCATTCGAACTTCGATCGGCTTGCGGGTGATCGGCTTGTCCGGGAACACGCGAATCCACAGCTTGCCGCCTCGCTTGACGAAGCGGGTGATGCAACGACGCGCAGCTTCGATCTGGCGGGCCGTGAGCTGACCGTGTGTGGTCGCCTTCAGGCCATACTCGCCGAAGCTGACGAGGTTGGAGGAGAATGCCAGGCCGTCATTACGGCCCTTGTGCATCTTGCGGTACTTGGTGCGCTTTGGTTGCAACATGGCAACGCTCCTTACTTGGCAACCCGCTCGCGATCGCGGCGGTTTTCACCACCCTCGCGACGCGGCGGCTGCGACTGTTCTTCCTTCGACGCCTCGGCCGTGGCGGCCGCGAGGTCGAAGATCTCGCCCTTATAGATCCACACCTTGACACCGATGATGCCGTAGGTGGTCTTGGCTTCGGCGACGCCGTAGTCGATGTCCGCGCGCAGGGTATGCAGCGGGACGCGACCTTCACGGCTCCACTCGGAGCGGGCGATCTCGGCGCCGTTCAGACGACCGGAAACGTTGATCTTGATACCCAGGGCGCCAAGGCGCATGGCGTTGCCGACCGAGCGCTTCATTGCGCGGCGGAACATGATGCGGCGCTCGAGCTGCTGGGCGATCGACTCGGCCACCAGCTGGGCATCCAGTTCGGGCTTGCGCACTTCGGACACGTTGATGTGGGTGGGAACACCCATCATCGCGGTGACTTCCTTGCGCAGCTTCTCGATGTCCTCGCCCTTCTTGCCGATCACCACGCCCGGACGGGCGGTGTGGATCGTCACGCGGGCGGTCTTGGCCGGACGCTCGATCTGGATCTTGCTGATGCCGGCCTGCGCCAGCTTCTTGCGAAGCATCTCGCGGACCTTCAGATCGGCCGAGAGATACTTGGCGTAGTCGCCCTTGTTGGCGTACCACTTCGAGTTCCAGTCCTTGGCAATGCCGAGGCGGATACCGGTGGGATGTACTTTATGACCCATCGTCTATTTCCTCAGTCAGTTGCCGACGACAACGGTGATGTGCGCGGTGCGCTTAAGAATGCGCGAACCACGACCCTTGGCGCGGGCGAACATGCGCTTCATGGCCGGACCCTCGTCGACGAAGATGCTGGACACGCGAAGCTCGTCCACATCCGCGCCGAGGTTGTTCTCGGCATTGGCGACGGCCGACAGCAGCACCTTGCGAACGAGCTGGGCGGCTTTCTTGTTGGTAAAGGCGAGCACGTCGCTGGCCTTGCCCACGGGGAGTCCGCGGACCAGGTCGGCCACCAGGCGAGCCTTCTGCGCCGAAATACGGGCGCCCCGGAGGATTGCTTTGGCTTCGGTGCTCATCACTTACCCTTCTTGTCGCCGGAGTGGCCCTTGAACGTGCGGGTCACCGCGAACTCGCCGAGCTTGTGCCCGACCATGTTCTCGTTGATCAACACGGGCACGTGCTGGCGTCCGTTATGGATGGCGATGGTCAGCCCAACCATTTCGGGCAGGATCATCGAGCGGCGCGACCAGGTCTTGATCGGACGCTTGTTGTTGGCCGCGACAGCGGCATCCACCTTTTTTACAAGGTGCAGGTCGACAAACGGACCTTTTTTTAGTGAACGAGGCATATTGGATATCCGTTACTTGCGGCGACGCACGATGAACTGCTGGGTGCGCTTGTTGCTGCGCGTCTTGTAGCCCTTGGCCGGAGTGCCCCACGGGGATACCGGGTGACGTCCGCCAGAGGTCTTGCCCTCACCACCGCCATGCGGGTGGTCCACCGGGTTCATCACCACACCGCGAACGGTGGGACGAATACCCATCCAGCGCTTTGCGCCGGCCTTGCCGAGCTTACGGAGGCTGTGCTCCCCGTTGCCCACTTCACCGATCGTGGCGCGGCATTCCACCGGCACGCGGCGCATTTCGCCGGAGCGAAGGCGCAGCGTGGCGTAGCCCTGCTCACGCGCCACCAGCTGTACCGAGGCGCCGGCACTGCGCGCGATCTGCGCACCCTTGCCCGGCTTCATCTCGATGCAGTGAATGGTCGAACCCACCGGGATGTTGCGCAGCGGTAGGCAGTTGCCCGCCTTGATCGGCGCATCGGTACCCGATACCAGGCGGTCATCCACCTGCACGCCCTTCGGCGCGATGATGTAGCGGCGCTCACCATCCGAATACACCAGCAGCGCGATGTGCGCGGTGCGGTTCGGATCGTATTCCAGGCGCTCGACGCGAGCCACGATGGACTCCTTGTCGCGCTTGAAATCGATGATGCGGTAGGCCTGCTTGTGGCCACCGCCGCGGTGACGGACCGTGATGCGGCCGTAATGGTTACGGCCACCGGACTTGGACTGCGACTCGGTCAGCGGAGCGTACGGAGCGCCCTTGTGCAGACCCGGGGTGTGGACGCTGACAGCGTCGCGACGGCCCGGCGAGGTCGGCTTGTGTGTGATTAATGCCATCTCGAATAACTCCTGGCTCAGGCCTTGGCCGACACGTCGATCGTGTGGCCAGCGGCGAGTCGCACGTAGGCCTTGCGCTTACCCTGGCGAACGCCAGCGCGCTGGCGGAAGGACTTGGCCTTGCCCTTGCCATTGACGAGGTTCACGTTCTCGACCTTGACGTCGAAAAGGTGTTCCACGGCGGCGCGGACGTCAGCCTTGGTGGCTTCCGGGGCTACGACGAAAACATACTGGTTACCCTCGGCAAGACGGGCGGTCTTTTCGGAAATGTGCGGCGCGCGCAGCGTATTCAGGGTGCGTTCGTTGCTCATGCCAGCCACTCCTCAACCTTCTTGACCGCGTCTACCGTGAGCACGACGTAATCGGAACCGACCAGGCTAACCGGGTTCAGCGCCAGCACGTCCACTACGTGGAGGTACGGAATGTTGCGGGCAGACAGGTACAGCGCCTCGGTGGCTTCCTCGGAAACCAGGAGCACGCGGCCGGACACCTCAAGCTCGGCGAGCTTGGAGATCATGGCTTTTGTCTGCGCCTTCTCGAAATCAAAACCCGGGACAACTTTCAGGCGGCCGGCGCGGTTGAGCTCCGACAGCATGGAGCGAATCGCGACACGGTAGGCCTTGCGGTTGACCTTCTGCTCGAAGCTGCGCGGCTTGGCGGCAAAGGTGACGCCACCACCGACGAAGATCGGTGCGCGGTAGTCGCCGTGACGGGCGCCGCCGCCCTTCTGCTTCTTGAACTTCTTGGTGGTACCGGACATCTCGCCGCGCGACAGCTGCGCCTTGGTGCCGGCTCGGCCGCCCGCGCGATACGCGGTGACAACCTGGTGGATCAGGGCGTTGTTCAGCTCGCGACCGAAGACCTCGTCGGAAACGGTAAGCGGCTGGGCGCCAATGACATTGAGTTCCATGGCGTTCTCCTCAGCCCTTCGTCGTCGGACGGATCACGACGTCGCCACCGGGAGCACCCGGTACCGCGCCCTTGACCGCAATCAGGTGACGCTCGGCATCGACCTTGACCACTTCCAGGCCCTGCTGCGTGCGGTTGACCGCACCCATGTGGCCGGACATCTTCTTGCCGGGGAACACGCGGCCTGGCGTCTGGCGCTGGCCGATGGAGCCCGGCGCGCGATGCGACAGCGAGTTACCGTGCGTGGCATCACCCATCTTGAAGTGATGACGCTTGATGGTGCCCTGGAAACCCTTGCCCTTGGACACGCCCTGCACGTCGACCACCTGGCCTACGGAGAACACGTCGTCGGCCTTGATTTCGCTGCCCACGGCATACTTGGCGGCGTCATCGGCCGATACGCGGAATTCGCGGATGACGCGACCCGGCTCGACCTTCGCCTTTGCATAATGGCCCTTCAGCGGCTGCGTCAGCAGCGAGGCGCGCTTGACGCCTGCCGCGAGCTGCACGGCGCTGTAGCCGTCGATTTCGTCCGTCTTCACCTGGGTCACGCGATTGGGCGTCGCTTCAATCAGCGTCACCGGAATCGAGCGGCCATCTTCAGTGAAGAGCCGGCTCATGCCGCACTTGCGGCCTACCAGTCCGATACTCATATCTGTATCCCTTTGTCCGCTCAGCCCAGCTTGATCTGTACGTCTACGCCAGCGGCGAGATCAAGCTTCATGAGCGCGTCCACGGTTTTGTCATTCGGGTCGATGATGTCCAGCACACGCTTGTGGGTGCGGGTCTCATACTGATCGCGAGCATCCTTGTCGACGTGCGGGGACGTCAGGATGGTGTACCGCTCGATCTTGGTCGGGAGCGGAATCGGGCCCAGCACCGTTGCACCGGTACGCTTGGCCGTCTCGACGATCTCACTGGCTGAACGGTCGATCAAACGATGATCGAACGCCTTGAGCCGAATGCGAATCTTCTGGTTCGCCATAAAAACCGTGTCCTGTTGTCGAAAGAACGTTATGTATTTCAGGCACTTATCAGTGACCTGATTACTCTTCAAAAGCGTAAGCGACTACCGCCCGGGAGGACGGTAGCCGCCTATCTTACTGCATTTTCCCGCAAATTGCAGGGATGACGCGTATTACTTGAGAATCTTGGCAACCACACCCGCGCCGACAGTACGACCGCCCTCGCGGATGGCGAAACGCAGGCCGTCGTCCATGGCGATCGGGTGGATCAGCGTGACTACCATCTTCACGTTGTCGCCGGGCATCACCATTTCCACGCCCTCCGGCAGCTCGCAAGCGCCGGTGACGTCGGTGGTGCGGAAGTAGAACTGCGGGCGGTAACCCTTGAAGAACGGGGTATGACGGCCACCCTCGTCCTTCGACAGCACGTACACCTCGGCTTCGAACGTGGTGTGCGGCTTGATCGAGCCCGGCTTGGCCAGCACCTGGCCACGCTGCACGTCGTCGCGCTTGAGACCGCGCAGCAGCAGGCCGGCGTTGTCGCCCGCCTGGCCCTGGTCGAGCAGCTTGCGGAACATTTCCACGCCCGTGACCGTGGTCTTGACCGTGTCGATGATGCCGACCACTTCCACTTCGTCGCCGACCTTGATGATGCCGCGCTCGATACGACCGGTGACCACCGTGCCGCGACCGGAGATCGAGAACACGTCTTCCACCGGCATCAGGAAGGTCTTGTCGATGTCACGCACCGGCTCCGGAATGTAGGAATCCAGCGCATCGACCAGCTTGACGATCGACGGCACGCCAATTTCCGACTGGTCGCCTTCCAGCGCCAGCTTGGCCGAGCCGTGGATGATCGGGGTGTCGTCGCCCGGGAACTCGTACTTCGACAGCAGCTCGCGCACTTCCATTTCCACCAGCTCCAGGAGCTCGGCGTCGTCCACCATGTCCGCCTTGTTCAGGAAGACCACGATGTACGGCACGCCCACCTGGCGGGA